>NZ_JBSFRM010000025.1:0-1343 GCF_053589235.1 Gordonia sp. NPDC003376
TTGTTGATCGAGATGGGGTTCGCGCCCGCCGTCGCTGCGCGGTTGCAGCGGATCGGGACCTCGGCGGTGGTGGAGCGCACTGTGAACCATGCTGCCGACGGAGCGATCTCCGGTGAACACGTCGACGCCATCGTGCGCGGACTCAACCAGATCGGGATGCGTGCCGGAGAACCACCCGACACCGACACGTGGGCGACCTTCGAAGGCGACCTGTTGGCGCAAGTCCTGTCCGGGGCGACACCGGCCGAGGTGATGGCACGGGCGCATCAGCTTGGTGACCATCATGCTGACGACACCGAGGGTGGACGCCCGGCGAAAGAGGACCGCAACCTGAATGCTCTGGATATCGGGCGGACCGATGACGGGCGGGTCGCTGTCTCCGGGAGTCTGGATGTTGTTGTCGGGGAGAAGTTGGCGACGGCGATCGAGAAACTCTCGGCACCCGTCCCGCAACCGGATGGTTCGACAGACCCCCGCGAAGCGCCCCGACGCCGCGCTGACGCCCTGGAGATGGTCGTGGATATGGCCGCCGGTGCCGGGGAACGGTCGGTGACCGCTCTACCGGCAGCGTTGATCACCCTGTCGGTACCTGCGGATGCACCGAACAAAACCGAGTTGGCGTTCGGTGGGTCGATCACCCGCAACACCCTCCTCGAAACGACGTGTGACGGTGTCGTCGTCATGACCATCGTCGATGGCGAACGGGTTCCGTTGGATATGGCGCGGTCGAAACGGTTGTTCACCGCCGGTCAGCGGCGGGCGTTGTTCGAGCGGGATCGGTGTTGCATCAAGTGTGGTGCTCCGGCGTCGAGGACTCAGGCCCATCACATCGAGCATTGGTCGGATGGTGGTGCCACCGACCTCGCGAACGGTTGCCTGTTGTGCACCTCGTGTCACGCCGACGTCCACCACAATGGGTGGGATGTGTATATGGGACCCGACTCTCATCCGTGGCTGCTCCCACCGGAGGTGGTGGATCCGCGTCGTCGTCCTATTCCGGCGTATAACAGGCGGTTTGCTGATGAACTGCCGAATGCTGCCTGACTGTTGATGGAGCTTGTGTTCTTTGAGAATTCCAGAGAGATAGGGGTGGGTGTCGGAGTCTCCGCTGGTTGCGTTGGCGAGTTCGGTCGTCTGAGGTTTCGACACGACTTGTCGACGGCCCGTTGCTGATTGAGCCGGGACCGAGCATCGCGAGGACCCGTGTCGAAATCTCTGTAGCTGGCGGTGGTTGCGTTGGCGACGTCGGCTGTCTGAGGTTTCGACATGTCTTGTCGCTTCGCTCCTCGTCGGCTCAACCAGCAATGGCCACACGATGATTGAGCCGGGACCGAGCATCGCGA
>NZ_JBSFRM010000025.1:1441-55467 GCF_053589235.1 Gordonia sp. NPDC003376
GAGGACCCGTGTCGAAATCTCTGGAGCCGGCGGTGGGTGGTGACCGCCTCGGTGGTGGGCGCGTTGTGGAGCATGGCCGGCGGAGGTTTCGACACGTCTCGTCGCTGCGCTCCTCGTCGGTTCAACCAGCAATGGCCACACGATGATTGAGCCGGGACCGAGCATCGCGAGGACCCGTGTCGAAATCTCTGGAGCCGGCGGTGGGTGGTGACCGCCTCGGTGGTGGGCGCGTTGTGGAGCATGGCCGGCGGAGGTTTCGACACGACTTGTCGCTGCGCTCCTCGTCGGCTCAACCAGCAATGGAGAGTGGATGATTGATCTGGTATCGGGGCGCTTGGTCGCTCAACCATAAACGCGCAGTCTATGATTGAGCCGAAGTTATGATTGAGCCAGGGTGCCGTGGCTGAATCTGCCGTTCACTCGTGCTCGGCCAGCAGCTCCCGGACTCGTGGGATCACCTGGGTGCCGTAGAGCTCGATGCTGCGCATCATGGCCCGATGACCCAGGGTGCCGTGGGAGTACTTCATGTCGAAACGTGTCAGACCCAGCGCTCGGGCGGTGTGGGCGATCTTGCCTGCCACCGTCTCCGGCGACCCGACGTACAGGGAGCCGCCGGGACCGGTGGAACGGTCGAACTCGATCCGAGTCGGGGCCGGCCAGCCACGCTCTGCACCGATTCGGGCGACGTAGCCGCGATAGTGCGGCCACAGTTCCTCCCGCGCCTGCTCATCGGTCTCGGCGACGTGGCCGGGAGAGTGCACCCCGACCGGCAGATCCTCCGGCTTGCCGAGCTGGTTGAGGGCTCGCCGGTACAGGTCGACGTACGGGGCGAAGCGCAGTGGGTCCCCGCCGATGATCGCCAGCATCAGCGGCAGACCGTGGCGGGCGGCGCGTACCACCGATTCGGGGCTGCCGCCGACCGCGATCCACGTCGGCAACGGGGGAGTGGCGAGCTGCGGATAGACCACCTGCGCGGTCAGCGGGGGACGGGTGACGCCCTCCCAGGTGACCGGCCGACCGGTGCGCAGGTGTGCGAACAGCGAGAGTTTGTCGGAGAACAGCTCCTCGTACTCCTCAAGGTCGAACCCGAACAGCGGGAACGACTCGGTGAACGATCCACGACCCAGGATGACCTCGGCGCGGCCGGTCGACAGTGCATCCACCGTCGAGAACCGCTCGAACACGCGGATCGGGTCGTCCGAGCTCAGGACCGTGACCGCCGACCCCAACCGGATTCGGCTGGTGCGGGCGGCGATCGCACCGAGTACCACCTCGGGTGCCGACACCGAGTAGTCGTCGCGGTGATGCTCACCGACACCGATGAAGTCGACGCCCACCTCGTCGGCGAGGATCGCCTGGGCGAGCAGGTTGCGAATCGACTCCGCGGCGGTGCCGGGGGCACCGTCGTCGTCGACCGACACATCGCCGAAGGTGTCCAGGCCCAATTCGATTCCCACAGATAATCCTCCTGCATGGGTGATGTCCCCACGCCCCAGGTGTGCAATGCTTTGATCACGGTTTGTTCGCACCCCGCGTCATATCATCTAAAGGAGACCTCCCGTGTGGGACTCGTTCTGGAACTTCCTGTGGTCGATGGTCATCATCTTCGCCTTCGTGGCCTACCTGATCGTGCTGTGGTACATCATCGCCGATCTTTTCCGAGACCATAAGGCGTCCGGCTGGTCCAAGGCCGTGTGGGTGGTCTTCCTGATCATCTTCCCGTACCTGACGGCACTGGTGTATCTGCTCGTCAAGGGCAAGGGTATGTCCGAGCGCGCCCAGGCAGCGGCCGTCGAGTACAAGAAGGAATCCGACCAATACATCAAGACCGTTGCGGGAACTTCTCCGGCGCAGCAGATCTCGGAGGCAAAACAGCTCCTCGACTCGGGTGCGATCACTCCCGAGGAATTCGAGGCGCTCAAGGCCAAGGCCCTGGCACACTGATGCACCGATAGGTCGTTAGTCGCCCGAAAGATCGCGGACGCAACGGCTGTCGCATCTCGGCCAACGCACACCCGGCGGATCGAATCCGCCGGGTGTGTGCCTTTCTCTACCCGGCGGTAGGGGAGACAATTCTGGTGTCTGATCCGCAGACATCGCATGTCCACCTGCATGAGGGGTCCGTCGAACCGAGGAGGACGACATGCAGACCACCGAACACCAGAGCTTCGGCAAGCCCACCGAGGTGCGGGACTTCCCGCACGGAAAGGCCGAGATCCTCTCCGTCGGCGACAGTGACATCGGCCGATTGATCCTCCAGCCGGGGTGGCGCTGGTCCAACGACGTCAAACCCTTCGCCGGCACCGAGTCCTGCCAGGCGCCGCATTTCCAATACCACATCTCCGGATTGCTGCACATCAAGATGGACGACGGTACCGAATTCGACGCAGGCCCCGGCGACGTCACCAGCCTCCCGCAAGGCCACGATGCGTGGGTGGTCGGCGATGAGCCGGTGGTGATCGTCGACTGGTACGGCGCCACCGACTATGCACGTGCACCAGATGTGGAGCACATGGGCACCGCGTGACGGCCCCACTGCGGACTACGGTCCGGTGACCCGCCAGAGCGGATTGACCGGACCGTGCCCCGCGCCGAGCGGATAGGCGGCCTGCAGTCCGCAGGTGACCCATCGCTTGGCGAAGGCGATCGCATCCGGCACCGGATAGCCGTGCGCCAGGGCGCCCACCGTGGCCGAGGCCAGGGTGTCGCCGGCGCCGTGGTCGTGCCCGGTGTCGATGCGCTCGTGAGTGAACTCGCCGAACTCGGAGCCGTCGAACAGCAGATCCGGACTCTGTGCACTCGACCGCAGATGGCCGCCCTTCACCAGCACCCACTTCGGGCCCAGCTCGAACAGGGCGCGCGCGGCCTCGCGCTGCGACCCGGGATCGGTGACCTCGACATCGGTCAGCAACCGGACCTCGTCGAGATTCGGGGTCACCACGGTCGCGAGCGGGAACAGGCGCTGACGCAGCGTGTCGAGTGCCTCGAGGGCGAGTAGGCGATCGCCGTGCATCGATGCACACACCGGGTCGACGACCAGCGGGATCGGCCCGTCACCGCCGATGCCGAGTTCGGTGCACACCTGGGCGACCGCGGCGATGATCGGCGCCGACGCGAGCATGCCGGTCTTCACCGCGCTCACCCCGATGTCGGAGACCACCGACCGGACCTGCGCGGCCACCACCTCCGGCGGGATCTCGTGGAATCCGGTGACGCCCAGCGAGTTCTGGATGGTGGCCGCGGTGAGGGCGACGGTTCCGTGTAGACCGAGCAGCGCAAAGGTCCGCAGGTCGGCCTGGATGCCCGCGCCGCCACCGGAATCCGAGCCGGCGATGGTCATCACCCGGACCGGCGTCTGTCCGGGGGCGGCGGTGGGCAGGAGCCACGGATCGGTCACCGGGTACTCACGTCGAGGGGCAGCAGGGTGGCGTCGGACTCGGCCTGTGCGCGGATGTCGTGGGAGATCCGCATGGAGCAGAACTTGGGTCCGCACATCGAGCAGAAGTGCGCGGTCTTGGCCGGCTCGGCAGGCAGTGTCTCGTCGTGGAATTCGCGGGCGGTGTCCGGGTCGAGTGCCAGGTTGAACTGGTCGTGCCACCGGAACTCGAAGCGAGCCTTGGACAGTGCGTCGTCCCGTTCCTGAGCGCGCGGATGGCCCTTGGCGAGGTCGGCGGAGTGCGCGGCGATCTTGTAGGTGATCACGCCGACCTTCACGTCGTCGCGGTTGGGCAGTCCCAGGTGCTCCTTGGGCGTGACGTAGCAGAGCATCGCGGTGCCCGCCTGCGCGATCATCGCCGCACCGATCGCCGACGTGATGTGGTCGTACGCGGGCGCGATGTCGGTGGCCAGCGGGCCGAGGGTGTAGAACGGTGCCTCCTCGCACAGTTCCTCCTCGAGTCGTACGTTCTCGGCGATCTTGTGCATCGGCACGTGCCCCGGTCCCTCGATCATCACCTGCACGCCATGTGATTTCGCGATGGTGGTGAGCTCGCCGAGGGTGCGCAGCTCGGCGAACTGGGCGGCATCGTTGGCGTCGGCGATCGATCCCGGACGCAGTCCGTCGCCCAGTGAGAAGGTGATGTCGTAGCGCGCGAAGATCTCACAGAGCTCGGTGAAGTTGGTGTACAGGAACGATTCCTGCTGGTGGGCCAGGCACCAGGCGGCCATGATCGATCCGCCGCGCGAGACGATTCCGGTGACCCGCCTCGCGGTCAGCGGGACATGGCGCCACAGCACCCCGGCGTGCACCGTCATGTAGTCCACGCCCTGCTCGGCCTGCTCGATCACGGTGTCGCGGTAGAGCTCCCAGGTCAGCGCGGTGGGATCCCCCTTGACCTTCTCGAGTGCCTGGTAGATCGGCACCGTCCCCACCGGGACCGGCGAGTTCCGCAGGATCCACTCACGTGTCTGATGGATCTCGGCACCGGTGGACAGGTCCATGATGGTGTCGGCGCCCCAACGGGTGGCCCACACCATCTTCTCCACCTCCTCGGCGATCGAGCTGGTCACCGCCGAGTTGCCGATATTGGCATTCACCTTGACCGCGAACCGTTTTCCGATGATCATCGGTTCCGATTCGGGGTGGCGGTGGTTGACCGGGATCACCGCACGACCGGTGGCCACCTCGGTGCGGACCAGCTCCACGTCGACTCCCTCGCGAGCCGCGACGAACCGCATCTCATCTGTCACCAGACCTGCTCGCGCCCATGCCAATTGGGTGGAGGCGCCATCGACCGGGGTCGGCCGCCGCCAGCTGTCGCGGACGCGGGGCAGGCCCCGCTCGAGGTCGATGGTCGCGGCGTCGTCGGTGTATGGGCCCGACGTGTCGTAGACGTCGAGGTGCTCACCGTTGGTGAGCTCGATCCGACGCTGCGGAATGCTCAGACCATCGGCGTCGAGGTGGTGCTTGTGACTGCCCGAGATCGGTCCGGTCGTGACCGCATTGCATGCGACGGTCGTGGTGTCGGTGGATACACGTGTCCCCATGATTGCTCTCCCTACGCCGGCATTATCCGGACAGGTTCGGGCGGTCGACGGCCGTCCTGCCGTCATCTCAGCCCTCGGATCGTGAGAGCCCCCGCGTCGGTGAAGTTGTTGTGTGGTGCGGCCGACAGCCTACCCCCACCTCGCCCGGCCGTCACCGTGGGACCCGTGACGGGCGACACGCCCAGGCATTTCCGGCAACCTCTTGCACTCCCTACGGAAGCGTAAGGTAGCCTGTGACGCGGATCACAGAAGGTGATCTCCGTCCGGGGTGGGGCGCCGGACGGGATGACGTCGGGTGCCCACCGAACGGGCGTCGAAGGGGTGAGGACGGATGAATCGCAAGAACAGGCATCACCACCAGCCGCCACAGACGGCGCAGTCGATCCTGCAGCAGATCTCGCAGGTCGTCCACAACCGCGACCGTGAACGGTTCGAACTGTGGGTGGCCGGTGACCTGGTGGGAGTGCTCGGATACTCCGACGAGGAGATCGATGGGCAGCGCACGATCACGGTGCTGCACACGGTCCTCTACGACGAGTACACCGGACACGGCCTCGGCACGCGGCTGACGCGAGGGGCGCTCGCCTACTGCCGTGACCAGGGCGTCCGCGTCCGGCCGATCTGTTCGTTCACCAAGGACTTCCTCGACTCCCATCCCGGGATCGTGCCGTTGGCGCCGGTCTGAGCGGATCCGGGATTCGACGGTCTGGTTAGGCTACCCTTTCCTCGAGTGCATGTACCCGAGGAAAGGATCGGTATGGCCGACACCCGACAGAAGGCCCCGTCACGCGGATGGCAGGGCGCCGTCCTCAAACTCCTGCGAGCCGACGACTACGAGTTCACCGTCACGGGCAGCGAGAAGATCACCGACCACTACGTGCGTGTCACGTTCACCGGCGGTGGACTGCTCCGTGACCGGCCGGTGCATCCGACCATGTGGGTGCGCCTCTGGTTCGAGTCCGACGGCAAGGCCCACCAACGTGGATACACCCTCGCCGATCCCGACCCCGCGGCCGACACCTTCGCGATCGAATTCGCCCTCCACGACGGCGCCGCGGCCCGCTGGGCCCAGTCCGCGAAGCCCGGCGACATCCTCGGCGCGACGTTCATGGGGTCCAAGTTCGCCATTCCCGAACCCGCCCCGACCGGCTGGCTGATCGCCGGTGACCCGGCGGCGCTGCCGGCGATCAACTCGCTGCTCGACACGTTGCGGGCGTCGTCGCCGGACGTCCCGGCAACCATCTGGTTCGAGTACACCCACGACGACGACCGCGACCTCCCGCTCCGCACCCGCGACGTCGACACGGTGCACTGGATTCGACGCGACCGTGACGGCGCGGCGCTCGTCGACGAGGTACGATCCGCCGCCCATGTGGCCACCGGGCACTTCGGCTGGGTTGCCCTCGACACCGCGAGCACCCGGGCTGTTGCCGAACTGTTCCGCACCGACTTCGGTCTCGGCAAGAAGGGCGTCAAGGCGCAGGCGTACTGGCGACCCGGCGACGAGAAGTCCTGACCCCGGGTGGCCGGCGCGGATCGTCGACGCTACCGGTGGACCGATGCGCCGGGGGTGGTCACACCGTCACACGGACCGGCGGCATGCCCGCGGAGCGCCAGCGGGCAATGACCTCCGCGCGGGCCGTCTCCGGTGCCGCCAACAGCACCGCGAACGGTGCAGGCGGGGACGCGACGTCGCGGTAGTGGTCGCGATAGAAGGTGATCGATTGGGCGAACCAGGCGAATTCCGACGCCGATGTCAGCAGGCGCTGCGCGCCGGTGATCACCGTCAGATAGCCCGTCGGCGTGGGCTTTCCGGCGTCACGGGCGAACTCGTCGAGATCGCGCATGCACTCGTCGAAGGCATCGGCGTTGTGGCCGAAGTAGGCGGGGAAGGTCCAGATCCGGGCGAACTCGGTGAACAGTGCCTTCCTCGTGCGCAATCGGGCGCCGTCGGTGACCCGCAGTTCGACGCCGTCGGGCAACGTGGCCGGGAGCGTGGCGGTCGCGTCGTCGGTGGACATCCGCCGGTCGGCGAGCCCCGGCAGCGGACCGTCGGCGAGGAATTCGGCCAGGGAAAGCGTTTGTGCGGTCACGAGTTCGGCCCCCGGATCCGGTTGAAGGTCTGATAGTGGTCGGAGGTGTACCAGGCCGACCCGTCGCTGCCGGTCACGATCCGCTCGGCGTCGCGGGATCGTCCGTCCTGCTTGGGATTGACGTCCCACTCCTGGTAGGTGATCCGCACGCCTGCGGCGGTGCTCCGGGGGAGCCGTCCCTCGCTGTTGCGGAAGACCACCCCGCCCTTGGTGCCGGGTGCGTCGGCCGCCTCGGGCCATTGTCCGGCATCGATCAGCGCCAGCGTGCGCAGCACATGGACGGGTGCGGAAGCCGCCGTGGTGGCGCGGGTGCTCGCCGCACGGGTGGACCGGGGCGTGCCCGGCGTGGCGGCCGCCGACGCCGATCTCGACATCGTGGCGGTGCTGCGCGCTTGGGTGGAGCTCTGGTGGGCCGGATTCTGTTGCCCCGAGACCTGATCGGTGTCGTTCCCGTCGATCACCCAGGTGATCACCACGACGACGGCCACGACGACCAGGCAGATCGCGGTGATCAGCGCCTGGCGTCGACGCCGGGCCACGGTGGGTTCGGCCGCGCTCATCGGGCCGGTCCTGCCGGGTGGAGGTGCCTGCTGCGGTGATGCAGTGTGAAACCCCTTGCTCGACAGAGATCTCCGGCCGCGGCGTCATCGGCCGCGAGGCGGGAGTAGGCGTGTGCTGCGCCGTGTGCGGCGGCCCAGGCCATGCGGTCGGCGAGGGCGGCGTCGTCGATCGCCGAGATCCCCGCCCACCGCGCGCCGTCGACCGCGGTGGACACCACGGCGTCCCTGGCGTCGTGCCGAACCGGCGTCGTGTCGTCACCGACCTCCCGGACGTCGGTGAGATCACAGGTCAGGACGTGGATCTCCGGTCCCACCGGGGTGCCGTCGACCTGTCTCGGCAGGAGGCGTTCGGGAATCGACAGCAGCACCGGCAATCCGCGTGCGGTGTAGAACATCTCGATCGCCGTCAGGGTGACGGTGTCGGCATACGCGGTTCGTTCCAGGGGTACCGCCGACGGGTCGGGGCCGTCGGCGCGCACCAGCCAACCGCCGATCCACTCGTGATCGGATCCTGCCCCGGCGGTGGCCATCACCCGCTCGAGGGTGCGGATCTCGCTGTTGCGCACCGGAACCGCCGACAACAGGCGGATCGAGGAGATCGCCGCCCACGGGATCGACTCGATCACGCCGTCGCGCTCGAGGCGGACCGGATCGCCGCGGTCGACGAGGAGCCCGGTGACGTCGGAGCGGGTCGGTGCGCCGGCGGATGCGGGATCGGGCGTCGGGCGCCAATCGGCCGGAGTCGTGGCACCGAGCAGATACCGCACCACCACCCGGTCGCCCCGGAAGGCGGGCACGCCCCGAAAGGGGTCGGGTGACATGCGTTCTCCGGTTCTCGTCGTGACGGTACTCAGTCGTCGTCTTCGTCGTCGTCGTGACCGAACGGGTCGGCCTGCGCACCCGGAAGCCACGTCAGGCCGGGGGTACCCCAGCCGTTGCGCTTGACCGCCTTCTTGGCCGCACGGGCGTTGCGGCCGACGAGGACGTCGACGTAGAGGAAGCCGTCGAGATGGCCGACCTCGTGCTGCAGCATCCGCGCGAAGAACCCGTGGCCCTCGATCACCACTGCGTCGCCGTTACGGTCGACGCCGGAGACGCGGGCCCAGTCGGCACGACCGGTGGGGAACTGCTCGCCGGGGACCGACAGGCAGCCCTCGTCGTTGTCGTCGGGGTCGGGCATGGTCTCGGGGATCTCGGAGGTCTCGAGCACCGGGTTGATCACCTCGCCGCGCCGCCGCGCGGCCATCCGCGACTCACCGTCCGGGCAGTCGTAGACGAACATGCGCGCGCCGACGCCGACCTGGTTGGCCGCGAGCCCGACGCCGTTGGCCGCGTCCATCGTCTCGTACATGTCGTCGAGCAGGGCTGCCGTCTCGGCGGACGGACGGCCCTGCGCGTCGAGCGGCACGGGTTCGGTGGGACGGTGCAGCACCGGCTCGCCGATGATGCAGATCGGGAGAATCGCCATGACCGACAGATTACTTCGGTGCCCGAATACCGGGATACAGCGTCTGCTTCCAGGTGAAGCCGTCCACCGGATCGGTGACGAGCCGTCCGGGGCACCGCCCGCGCAGCGTCGCGCGAACCGGCTCGATGATCTGCCGGGTGGCCGGCTCGATGGTGTGGTCGAAGCCGGTGTTGGCCAGCGGTACCGGCACATATGTCCGGCACTGCGCGGTGCCGTCGAGGCGTCCGTCGACCCATTCGCCGTCGCTCTGGACCACCGAGTACCGCGTCGGACCGGGCGCGTCGACCCCGGCGTTCAACCGCTTGATCAGCGGCGAATCGGTGCAGGTGTCGTAGCCCTTGCCGACCGGCTGCGAACACCCCGACGGCGATCCGTACTGCGGGACACCGATCGCGACGTACTCGTCGACGAGGTCGGCGCCGCCGAGGAACTTCAGGAAGTACCGCCCGCCGAGTCCGCCGGCGGAGTGGGCCACGAGCCCGACGAAGGAGGCGGACCCCGCCACCGGGCGGACCTTTCGTGCGATCAGTTCGGCGTCGGCGGCGACGTCGAATCCCTGCACGTCGAGACGCTCGACGCGGTAGCCGTCACGGCGCAGGGCGTCCTCGAGCGGACCGTAGGTGGCGTCGACCAGGGCCGGTTCCGGCAGTAGCTGCTGGCCCGGTAGGACGAACACCACCCGCTCCCCGGCGGGTGGGCCATCCGGTGCGGCACCGGCCGGTGTGATGGCGAACACCGACGCCGTCAGCGCGGCGATCAGGCCTGCGATCAGTGCCACACCGTGTACCGCCCGTACCCCGACATTCCTGCGGATGATGGATGATCGATTCACTGCTGCCTCCCCCTGATGGGCTATTCCGCCCCTCGAATAAGGGGAGGCTAACAAACGGTCATCGGCGACCGGGGAGAGGTGCGCCGTCCGGACGGCCCCGAACATGCGATACGCAGGGCGAGTCACACCGGGGTACGGGGCCCGATGCGTGGTTAGATATTGACGAACCACACCACTGTGATTCGGGCGGGCAGTGGCCGGCGGACAGATCCCTGTCGGCGCCTATCCGCCGCCATGTTCCGTGGTGTGCGGGCTGCAGAGGCGATCTTGAGGGAGCGTGATGGACAGCGCAGCAGCGCGAAGCCAGAAGCAGGGTGATCTGCCGGCACCGGAGACCGCCGCGAACGACACCACCGCGAACGACACGACCGCGACCGCCGATCCACACGAGGTGGGGCCGGACGGTCTGTCGCGGCGTGAGCACGACATCCTGTCCTTCGAGCGTCAGTGGTGGAAGTACGCCGGCGCCAAGGAAGAGGCGATCAAGGAACTGTTCGGGTTGTCGGCGACCCGGTACTACCAGCTCCTGAACGCACTCGTCGACCGTCCGGAGGCGCTCGCCGCCGACCCCATGTTGGTCAAACGACTCCGGCGCCTGCGCGCCTCGCGTCAGAAGGCGCGCGCCGCGCGCCGACTGGGGTTCGAGATCACCTAGTCCGTCCGGGACCACCGCTGTCGAGACCGACGGGGCGCTCCCGCCCGGGAGGTCCCACCGATGTGGGCTAAGGTCATCGATGATGAATGCTGATCGCGACACGAATCGACTGCCACTGCGGGCCGGCGCCATGCTGCTGTTCGCCGTGGCCATCGTGTTCATCGGACTCGGCTGGCATTCCGCGGCCACCTCGGGCAACGACCCCGAGGCCGCCCTGCAGGCCGCACAGGCCAGCGCCCCGGCCACCACCAGCAGCGCGCCGGCGTCGTCCACCGCCGCCGCAAGTGACGTCAAGATCTGCGTGGTCAACGCCGGTCAGATCGCCGGTCTGGCCGGTGAGGTGGCCGACCAGCTGAAGGAGAAGGGTTTCACCACCCAGAAACCGTCCAACTACACCCGTGGCGGATTCTCCGAGAACACGATCGTCTACTCCGAGGCAGACCAGAAGGACGAGGCGCAGAAGATCGCCGACGCCCTCAGCGGTGACGCCAGTGTCGAGAGTCGTGACAACCTCGGCAGTTCGTTCGCCCCGTGTCAGGGCGGGATCGCCGTGGTCGTGGTGAGCCGATGAACCCCCCCGCAGATTCCCGCGCCGGATTCCGGCCGGATGAACACCAACCCATCACCTCGAGGAGCGAGATGACCGTCAGTTCGAAATCAGGCCGTCAGACCGTGCGCGCGCTGGCGGTGCTCGCATCGGCCGGTGCCATCGGATTGGCCCTGGCCGGCTGCACCCCGGATGAGCCCACCACCACCGAGAAGGGCACCACCCCGGCGGTCATCACCGGTAACCCGGCACCCTCCGTGGGCATCGACGACGCCGACGGCATCCCCCCGACCGGCCAGGGTGAGGTCGCCGTCGCCGCCGTCAAGACCGTCGCGGGCAAGCAGATCGGCGAGGTCACCTTCACCACCGGCGGTGACAAGGTGTCCGTCGCCGTCAAGATCGACTCGGGTAGCGGTCTGACCGCCGGTCAGCACGGCATCCACGTCCACACCGGCACCTCCTGTACCGCCGCCGACGAGTTCGCCTCGGCGGGCGGTCACCTGCAGGTCGACGGCCACACCGGCCAGCCGGAGTCGGGTGACCTGGGGACGATCACCGTCAGCTCCGACGGCGCCGTCACCACCACGATCACCACCACCACCTTCACCGTCGCCCAGGCCGACGGCCACGCGCTGGTCATCCACGACACCGGCGCCGACGCCGAGCGTCGCGTCGCCTGCGGCGTCGTCGAGACCGAGCACAGCTGATCCCGGCGACAGGACTCCGGGCACGATGAGGACGGGCCGATGCCGGTGATCACCCCCATCGAGTTCCGTGGATCGGCGGAACCGACCCTCGGCGTGGAGTGGGAACTCGCCCTCACCGACCGCACCACCGGGGATCTCTCGAATTCGGCGGCTGATCTCTTCGCGGAGTTCGGCCGCCGACACCCCGCCCTCGCCGGGCATGTGCACAAAGAGATGCTGCGCAACACCGTCGAGCTGGTGACCGGGATCTGCCCGGACACCCCGACGGCGATCGCCGATCTCGGGCGCACGCTCGATGCGGTCCGGTCGGTGAGCGGTGATCTCGGCGTCGACCTGTTCGGTGCCGGCACCCATCCGTTCGCGGAGTACTCCACACAGCTGCTCACCGAGGGCCACCGATACGCCGAGCTGATCGAACGCACCCAGTGGTGGGGTCGTCAGATGCTCATCTGGGGTGTGCACGTCCACGTCGGGATCGACGACCGGGCCAAGGTCTTCCCGATCCTGACCTCGCTGCTCAACCACTATCCGCATCTGCTCGCGTTGTCGGCGTCGTCGCCGATGTGGACCGGCGACGACACCGGCTACGCCAGCAACCGGGCGATGATGTTCCAGCAACTGCCCACCGCGGGGCTGCCGTTCCACTTCGCCGCCTGGGCCGAGTTCGAGGCCTTCGTCGCCGACCAGAAGACCACCGGGATCATCGACCACATCAACGAGATCCGGTGGGACATCCGGCCGTCACCGCACCTGGGCACCATCGAGGTGCGGGTGTGCGACGGCATGTCCAATCTGGCCGAGCTGTCGGCGATCGTCGCCCTCATCCACTGCCTCGTCGTCGACCTCGACCGTCGGCTGTCGGCGGGGGAGGAACTCCCGCAGATGGCGCCCTGGCTGGTCCAGGAGAACAAGTGGCGGGCCGCCCGGTACGGTCTCGACGCCATCGTGATCCTCGACGCGGAGTGCAACGAGCGCCTGGTCACCGACGACCTCGTCGACCTGCTGCGTCGACTCGAACCGATCGCCGCCGACCTCAACTGCCTCGACGAGCTCGGCCGGGTCGCCGACATCATCGCGCGCGGCGGCAGCTATCAGCGGCAACGCGCCGTCTACCAGCGCACCCGCGACCCGCGTGCGGTGGTCGCATCCGTGGTCGGCGAGCTGAACGGGACGCACTGACCCGAACCCGAACACGCGGGGGCCCACCCAGCCGGGCGGGGTGTCAGTCGCGGTCGCCGCGTTCCATCTGATCGCGGCTCATCAGCCCGTCGCGGGCGCGCTGCTCCTGATAGACCAGGCGGCCCAGGCGGTGCGCCACCACCGGGGCGGTGATCAGCGCGAAGATCCCGGCCAATACGAGCATGCCGATGTCGATGTGGCTGCCGCCGATGCTGAGCATGGCGCCGATCAACATGAGCAGCAGACCGAGGGTCTGGGGTTTGGTGGCGGCGTGCATCCGACTCAGGGTGTCCGGGAAGCGCAGGATGCCGATCGACGCGGTGAGCGCCATCAGGGCCCCGATCAGCAGGAACACCGCGCTGAGAATCTGGGTGATGCTCATGTCTGATCGTCCCTGACCCGGAATCGGGCGACCGCCACCGATCCGACGAAGCTGACCAACGACAGCGCGACGATCCCCGGCACCACCGTCGTGTCACCGCTGTAGGCGGCCCATGCGGCCAGACCGCACATGCAGATCGCGATCAGCGCGTCGAGGGCGACGAGGCGGTCCAGGGTGGTGGGGCCGAGCAGGATCCGGGCGGTCACCAGGATCGCGGCGATCAGCAGCAATGCACCCACGAGGTACCAGACGACGGTCATCGCTCACCCCGATGGCGTGTGCTGCGGTCGCCGGACACCGCGGCGGCGCGGTCGGCGGGCCGGACGTGGTGGTAGTCGTCGTCGATGCCGTGATATGGGCTCGGATGCCATTCGCTGTCGCGCTCGAAGGCCTTGATGAACATGCGCTCGACGAAGGCCACCTGCCGGTAGAACTGGCGCACCTTCTTGTCCGAGCGGACATCGAAGACGTGCACGTACAGCATCCGCCGACGGTGGTCGATCTCGAGCACCATGGTGCCCGGCACCAGGTTGAGGTAGTCGACGGCGAGGGTGAGCACCATGTCGGACTTGATCGCCACCCGCACTCGCATCACCGCCCCCAGCGGGGGACGCCCGGGCCGGACGGCGACCCACGCGACCTGGGCGCTGGAGATGAAGAAGTCCACCACCAGACGACCGACCAGGACCAGCAACGACAGCGGGTGGATGCGGCCCTCGACGGGTACCCGGGGCAGCGGCAGCAGGATCAGGATGGCCACCGCGAGCACCACCCCGGCGATCACGTTGGCCCACGAGAGGGTGCCCCACAGCAACACCCAGACGAAGGTCAGCCAACCGATCGTCCACAACCGGACGGCGGCCTCACGACCGTCCGAGCCGAGCCAGCTCGGGATGCGGATGCGCTCGTGCACCCACACCCAGGCGCTGACCGTCGTCCACGCGAACGTGATCACGGTCAGGCGCCAGGCGTTGACGATGCCCGACTTCACCGGACCCTTGCCGACCGGACGGACCGGCTCCCGCCGCGGGGGTCGTGCGTCGCTCATCGGTCACCTCCCAGGACCGCGCCGACATAGTGGTCACGGTCGATGATCGTGGTGGCCGCCCGGTCGGTGAACCCGAAGATGGGTCCCGCCCAGATGGTCAGGACGATGCCGGCGGCCACCATCAACGCGGTCGGCAGCACCATGGTGGCGGGCATCCGACCGACGTCCTCGCGGTCGTCGAAGGCGATGTCGGCGCTCTCGTCGATCAGGGCCGACGGTGCGCTGTCGGAGAGGTCGCCCTCGGGGGCGTCGGCGCGCGGACGCCAGAAGCCCTTGGTCCAGATCCGGGCGACGACGTACAGGGTGAGCAGGCTGGTGACCACCGAGCCGGCGACCAGGATCCACGCCAGGACCGAGCCGTTGTCGGTGCCGGCCTGGATCAGCGCGACCTTGCCGAGGAAGCCGGAGAACGGGGGGATGCCGCCCAGGTTGAGGGCGGGGAGCAAGAACAGCGTGGCCAGTACGGGACTGGCGATCAGTCCACCGAGGCGGCGGAGCGACGCGGACCCGGCCTGCCGTTCGATCAGTCCCACCACCAGGAACAACGTCGTCTGCACGAGGATGTGGTGGGCGACGTAGTAGATCGCCGCACTCATCCCGATCTCCGACGACAGCGCGATGCCGAACACCATGTAGCCGATGTGGCTGACCAGGGTGAACGACAGCAGACGCTTGATGTCGGATTGGGCGATGGCACCGAAGATGCCGACCAGCATGGTCAGCAGACCGGCGATCAACAGGATGCGGTCCATCGACCCGCCAGGGAACAGCAGGGTGTGGGTGCGCATGATCGCGTACACACCGACCTTGGTGAGCAGGCCGGCGAACACCGCGGTGACCGGTGCGGGGGCGGTGGGGTAGGAGTCGGGCAGCCACGTCGACAGCGGGAACACCGCCGCCTTGATGCCGAAGGCCACCAGTAGCACCGCATAGAGCGCATTGCGGGTGCCGTCGGGCACGTGGTCCAGCCGCAACGCCATCTCGGCCAGATTGAGCGTGCCGGTGGTGGCATAGGCGAAGGCGATGCCGGCCAGGAAGATCAGCGACGACAGCATCGACACCATCACGTACGAGGCGCCGGCACGCACGCGGTCGGCGCTGGCGCCGAGGGTCAGGAGCACGAAACTCGCGGCGAGCAGCACCTCGAACGAGACGAACAGGTTGAACAGGTCGCCCGCGACGAAGGAGTTGCAGACGCCGGCACACAGGATCAGATAGGTCGGCAGGAAGATCGACACCGGCTGGTCTTCGCTGCCGTCACGGATACCCTGACCGATTGCGTAGATGACCACGCAGAGCAGCACGAACGACGACACCACCAGCATCAGCGCGGCGAGCGGGTCGACCACCAGGGTGATACCGAGCGGGCCGTTCGGGAAGCCCCGGTCGCCCCATCCGCCGACGGCGAGCGAGTAGGTGCCGTGCTCGTTGGTCAGGTACAGCATCAGACACGACGCGACGAAGGCGACGAGGATGGCGCCGACGGTGACGACCCGTTGCAGCAGCGGACTGCGGCTGCGAACCAGGGCCAGTGCCGAACCGAGCATCGGCGCGAGCGTCGGCAGCGTGATCAGTATCGGCAACCACGAGGTCTGTGGGGTCATGATCGCACCCCCTCGGGATCCTCGGAGCCGCCGTGGCCGCCGTGACGGCCTCCATCTGTATCGCTGTCCCCATCGGCGAGCTCGTCGATGACGTCGACGTCCTCGGGCATGAGGTCGGTTTCGATCAGGTCCTGGTGCAGCTTGCTGTACTCCTCCGGGGTCAGCGGGTTGCCCTCGTCGTCGAACAGGTCGCCCGCGGACGTGTCGGCGCCGGTCAGCGGGTCGTCGCTGCGGTCGCGGTCGGGGGCGGTCTGCAGCGAGCCGGTGAGGATCTTGACGTCCTCCACGTCGTCCTCGACATCGTCGTCGTCGCGGTTGAGCACGAACAGGCGGTAGACCAGCGACAACACGAAGGCCGCGACACCCATCGTGATCACGATCGCGGTGAGCACCATCCCCTGGGCGAGGGGGTCGGCGTCGCCGGCGCGGCCTGCCGAGTCGCGGCCCTTGATCGGTGGGTTGCCCATCCCGCCGGAGATCACCAGGATCAGCAGGTTGATGCCGTTGCCGGCGACCAGCAGACCCAGCAGCATCCGCACCAGACTGCGTTCCATCAGCAGATAGGCGCCGGCCGCGATCAGCACGGCGATCACCACGAGCAGTCCGAGATTGATGGTCATCCGCGCTCACCTGCCCGTCGTGCGGCCACGGCCTCGGCGACGGTGCTGCCGGCCTCCGGCGCGTCGGGGCCCTCGACATCCAGGCGCGCGCCGAGGCTGCGCAGCACGTCGAGTACCAGACCGATCACGATCAGGTAGATGCCCAGGTCGAAGAACAGTGCGGTGACCAGCTTGACGTGACCCAGCACCGGCACGGTGATCTCGAAGACCGCCGACGAGAGCGCGGGGGCACCGAGGAACATCGAGGTCACCGCGGTGGATGCGGAGATCAGCAGACCGGCGCCGAGGAAGGTGCCCGGTTCCACCGGCAACGCCTCGCCGAGTTCGTAGCGGCCACCGGCCAGATACCGCAGCACCAGTGCCAGTCCCATCGTCAGGCCACCGGCGAAGCCGCCGCCCGGCGAGTTGTGACCGGCGTAGAAGAAGTACACCGACAACACCACCATGGTCGGGAAGATCAGTCGGGTGGTGGCCTCGAGCACCATCGACCGGTGCCGCGGGTCGCGGAACTCGCTGCCCAGCAGCCAGGTGGTGCGGTCCGGTGGGATCGGGTCGTCGTCCTCGTTGTGGTTGGCACCGAACAGCCGGGTGGCGTCGGCGACCCGCGGGGCGGCACCGAAGCGTCGATTGCGGAACACCATGGACGCGACGCCGGTGGCGGCGACGATCAGCACCGACACCTCGCCCAGGGTGTCCCAGGCGCGGATGTCGACGAGGAGCACGTTGACGGCGTTGGCGCCGTGACCGAAGTCGTAGGCCGCCGACGGCAGATCGACGCTGACCGGCTGGCCGGTGCGGGCGGCCGCCGCGAACAGCCCCACCAGCACGATCGAGACACCGAAGGCGAGGCCGATCAGGGCACGCAGCGGTTTGAACGCGGTCGCATGTCGGGGTTCGGGTTCGGCGGGCAGCTTGCGGAGCACGAGCACGAAGATCACCAGCGTCAGCGTCTCCACCAGGAACTGGGTGAGCGCGAGGTCGGGGGCGCCGTACAGCGCGAACAGGGCGCCACAGCCGTAGCCGGTGATGCCCACGGTGAGGGTGGCGGCCAGACGGTTGCGCAGCACCACCGTGGCCAGCGCGGCGGCGACCATGATGCCGCCGATCACGGCCTGGATGGCCGACTCGAAACCGCTCGCCTCCAGCCGGTCGCGGGAGCCGAGGAACAGCATCGTCGTCGGCAGGATGATCGCCGTGCTCAGGATGATGCCCTGCGTCACCGGCAGCGATCCACGCTGGGTGTTGCGGGTCATCATCAGCGACAGGGTGTCGGCGCCACGCAGCGTGGCGTCGTAGATCCGGTCGGCGTTGATCAGCGGCTTGAACGAGAAGATCCGCTCGCGCAGGGCCCGGACCACCAGGAACAGCACGGTACCGCCGACGATGACGATGATGGAGAAGTAGACCGGAAGTCCCCACCCATGCCACAGCGCGAGGTGCTCGAGCTCGTGCCCGTAGGCGGGCAGGGTCTCGGCGTAGGGCTCGAACCAGTGCCCGATCCACCCGCTGACGAAGCCGGACACCACGCCCAGGGCGGCCAGCAGAATCGGCGAGAACAGGAACATCGGGGTGGGCGGATGCATCTTGGCGACCGCCCGGCTCGGCAGGGTCCGGAGTTTGCGCCCGAACGCACCCCACAGGAAGCGGCAGGTGTAGGCGAAGGTGATGATCGAACCGATCAGCAGCACGATGTCGACGGTGTCGCGTTGCCACGGCTGCAACGACCCGGTCGCCCACACCGCCCCGAATGCGGTCTCCTTGCCGACGAAGCCGAGGGTGAACGGCAGTCCGGCCATGCTCGCACCGGCGACGGCCGCGGTGACCGCCAGCACCGGCAGACGATGGCCGAGGCGGGCCAGTTTACGGATGTCGCGGGTGCCGGTCGCGTGGTCGATGATGCCGACCACCATGAACAGCGACGCCTTGAACAGGGCGTGTGCGACCAGCATGGTCAGGCCGGCCATCGCCACATTGGCGTCGCCCATGCCGACCAGCACCGTCATGAAGCCGAGCTGCGACACCGTGCCGAATGCGAGGATCAGCTTCAGGTCGAGCTCACGCAGCGATCGCCAGCCGCCGAGCACCATCGTGACCGTACCCAGCGCGATCACCATGATCTGCCAGCTCAGCAGGGGGGCGAAGGCGGGGGCCATGCGGGCGACGAGGTACACGCCGGCCTTCACCATCGCCGCGGCGTGCAGGTAGGCGCTGACCGGGGTCGGGGCGGCCATGGCGCCCGGCAGCCAGAAGTGGAAGGGGACGATCGCCGACTTGCTGAGTGCACCGATCAGCAGCAGGACCACCGCGATGTCGACGTAGACACCGGCCGACGGTGGATCCGCGATCAGGTCGCTGAGCAGGTAGCTGCCGGTGCGTTCGCCCAGCATGATGATGCCCACGAGCATCGCCAGGCCGCCCAGGGTGGTGACCAGCAGGGCCTGGGTGGCCGAGCGGCGGGCGGTGGCACGAATCCGGTAGAAGCCGACGAGCATGAACGACAGGACCGTCGTCAGCTCCCAGAAGATGTAGAGGACCAGCATGTTGTCGCTGGTCACGAGGCCGAACATGGCGGCGGCGAAGGCCACCATCTCGCCGCCGAACACCTGTACGCGAGGGCGGGCGTCGTCGAAGTAGTGCGCGCAGTAGCAGAGCACCAGCGTGCCGACGCCGAGGATGAGCACCGACAGGATGGCCGAGAGGCTGTCCATCCGCATGACGATGTCCATGTGCAGGGACGGGACCCACGTGATGGTCTGCGTCGTGGGCGAACGGTCGGAACCCGGCCAGTGCGACAGGACCCAGATCAGCCCGCCGAGCGGCGCCAACGCGAGAACATAGAACCCCCGGGTCCCGAGGACCTTGATCACTCCCGGTGCGATCAGTGCGCACACTGCGAGTGCAGTCAGCACAGCGATCAACGGGGAGCACTCCGTCTCTACTCGGGTGGGCGGGGTGACGCGGACCGCTCCGTCACCCCGGTCGTGTCATCTCGGAGAGGCGACACGGTGGGGTGTCGTTGGTGAGGTCCGGCGCACTTACCTTACCGTTGCTGCCATGACTCGGTTCGTCAGGCTGGGAGCACTGCTCACCGCACTCGTCGTGGCGGTCGTGCTGGCCGGCTGTTCCTCGGGCGAGGCCGAGCGCCGGGCGGGCCTGCCCGCGGACTTCCCCGCCGATCAGGTTCCGCTGGTCGACGGGCAGATCATCGCGTCGGCGGGCAGCGGTGATCAGTGGACGCTCACCGTGCAGGCGCCGGCGAACGCCGGCAACCCCTTGGACGGTGCTGTGCGGAAGCTCACCGACGACGGCTACCAGGAGAACGGTCGCGACACCGCGGGCGGGCAGTCCGTGGTCCGGCTGTCGGCGAACAAGGACCAACGCACCTACTGGGTGACCGTCGGGGTGTCGCCGGTCGCCGCCGGTGGTGGCACGTCGCTGTTCTATCAGGTCAGCACCGGCTGATCGGGCGTTCACAGACGACTCACAGTGATCGGGCAGTCGGGGCCCAGTGGGGGTGGGCACCGTGGGCGGTGTTGATTCCCTCACCCGAAAGCGAGAGTGACATGTCGCTGTCCGACACCACGACGCCCGATCCGTCGAACCCGCCCGCCGGGGCGGCCGACGCCGCGACCGCGCCCCTGTCGGGCGTGCCCGGCAGCACGCCCCTGCCGGGTGCGCCCGGTCCCGCCCCGATGGCCGTGGGTGCCGCCGAGGTCCCTCCGGCCGGTGCACCCCGGCCGGGCACGCCGGACAAGACCAGGAACGCGATCATCGCCGGCGGCATCGGCCTCGCCGTCGGGTTCGGTCTGCTCGGCTTCGGTGCCGGCTATGTGGTCGGCGATTCCGGGTCGTCGCAGACCACCCAGCAGTCCCCGTTCGGTGGGGGTGGCCAGATGCCCGGCGGGAACATGAACGGTGGCACCAACGGCGGTGGCATGGGCCAGATGCCGGGCAACGGTCAGGTGCCCGGCGGGAACATGAACGGCGGGAACATGAACGGCGGGGGCATGAGCGGCGGGGGCATGGGGCAGATGCCCGGGATGGGCAACGGTCAGATGCCCGGCCAGGGCCAGAACGGGCAGACCCCGTCCACCACCACCCCGTCACAGTCCGACGGTCAGACCCAGACCAGCTGAGTTCGCCGAACCGGGGCCGGGGAGGCGCCCGCCGGACGGCTACTTGTCGAGGCGCCGTTCGGCATAGGCCCGCAGGTTCTCCACCTGGGCCGCTTCCAGTGACGGCCGGACCCGGGTGCGGGCGTCGGCGATGTCGTCGGCGGTGACCGTCGCGGCGTCGATGTTGCGGCGCATCGCGGCGAGCGCCGACTCACGCAGCAGCGCCGAGCAGTCGGCGGCCGAGTAGCCGTCGAGATCGGCGGCCAGGTCGTCGAGGTCGATGTCGTCGGCCAGCGGCACCGACTTGCCCGCCGTCCGCAGGATGTCGCCGCGCGCTGCCGCGTCCGGCGGCGGCACGAACACCAGACGTTCGAGCCGTCCCGGACGCAGCAGCGCCGGATCGATCAGATCGGGCCGGTTGGTGGCGCCGAGCACCACCACGTCCTGCAGGGGTTCCACACCGTCGAGCTCGGTCAGCAATGCCGCGACCACGCGGTCGGTGACGCCGGAATCTGTGGACTGCCCGCGCCGCGGCGCGAGGGCGTCCACCTCGTCGAGGAAGATCAACGACGGCGCGGATTCCCTTGCGCGAGAGAACAGGTCGCGGACCGCCCGCTCGGAGGCACCCACCCACTTGTCCATCAGCTCGGCACCCTTGACGGTGTGCACCGACAGCCGGCCCGACGCCGCGAGCGCCCGCACCACGAAGGTCTTCCCGCAGCCGGGCGGGCCGAACAGCAGCACCCCGCGCGGCGGGTCGACCCCGAGCCGGGCGAAGGTGTCGGGATGCTGCAACGGCCACAGCACCGCCTCGGTGAGTGCCTGTTTGGTCTCCACCATGTCGCCGACATCGTCGAGGGTGATCGAACCCAGTGCCACTTCGGGGGATTCGGCTCGTGACACCGGCCGGATCACCTCGAGCGCGCCCTGCAGGTCGGCGTCGGACAGGGTCGGCGCCGGCCGGTCGGGGGTGTCGGTGCGCGTGTACCGGGCCGCGGCCCGCAGCGCCGCCTCTCGGGCCAGTGCCGCGAGATCGCCGGCGACGAAGCCCGGGGTGCGCGCGGCAACCGTCGCCAGGTCGAGGCTGCCGTCGGTCGGCACGCCCTGGAGGATCGCCGCGAGCAGTTTGGCGCGGACCGCGGCATCCGGCAGGCCGATCGTCAGCTCGCGATCGCACAGATCCGGATCACGAAGGCGCGCATCGATGTTCGCCGGCTCGGAGCTCGTCGCGACCAGCGCGATCGTCGGCCGCTGGGCGTCGTGTGCGGCCAGTGCGGTACGCAGTGCGTCCAGGATCAGGGTGGACACCGGTTCGGGCTCGTCGGGCAGCAAGGCGTCGATGTCGGTGATCAGCAGGACGCCGCCGCCGGCGAGGGTGCCGATGGCGTCGGTGACTGCGCGCAACCGCGAATTCGCCTCGGTGGCACCGACTGTCGGTCCGTCGACGACGGCGAGGGGGCGACCTGCGACCACCGACCGCACCACCGTCGTCTTGCCGACCCCGGCCGGTCCGGTCAGGATCACGCCGAGATGGGGTGTGGCGCCGAGGGTTCGGAGTACCTCGGGCTCGTCGAGGGTGATGGTCAGCCACTCGGTGAGCCGGGCGACCTGTGCGTCGACGCCCACCAGTTCGGCCACCGGGCGCGGCGGCTCCGAGGGCTGCCGGGCGGCGACCGGTGTGGACGTGGGCGCGGGTGCCGCGGCCGCTGCGCTCACCGTTGCCCCGCCGGACCCGGTGCCGCCTGCCGTCGCCCACAACACCGCGGTGTTCGGTTGCACGCTCACCGGTCCGCCGGGCTCGGTGGCCGACACCGTCAGCAGCTCGTTGGTCCAGGTGATGCCCACCGACCGCGCCAGCGTGCGGGTGGCCTCGGCGGCGGTGAGCTCGGGCCCCAGATCCCGGGGGAGCAGCGAGACCGCGTCGCCCACCGACAACACCTTGCCCAGCAGTGCGCGCCGCAGCGTGGTGGGATCGGCGCCGTGGGTGGCCAGCGCCGAGCCGGTGACGATCACCCGATTCGCGCCGTGCACCGGCACCGGACCGATCACGACGGACGCGTTCTCCCGCACACCGGCATTGGAGAAGGTGATGTCGTCGAGCAGGATCGTGCCGGTCGGGGCGTCGTCGGCCGCTGCGGCGGCCACCGCCGCGGTCACCCGTGCACCGGTGATGCTGACCGCATCCCACTCGCGCAATCCCAGCGCGGTGAGCACCTCACGGTGGACACGGACGATCCCGCGGCGGCCGTCGGCGGCGGACGGATTGAGGCGGGCGGTGAGCGTC
Source organism: Gordonia sp. NPDC003376 (assembly GCF_053589235.1). NCBI lineage: Bacteria > Bacillati > Actinomycetota > Actinomycetes > Mycobacteriales > Gordoniaceae > Gordonia > Gordonia sp. NPDC003376. Next base: position 24,522 of record NZ_JBSFRM010000025.1, read on the forward strand.
AGCTGCGCGGTCACGTCGTCGGATCTCCCGAATGGTCGGTGGGCGCGCCCGACGCCGCCGGGTGGCGGCGGCCTGCGGGCCGGTGCAATCCCAGCCGGCCGTCGGACTTCTTCATCGCCTGCCGACGGCCCGGGATGATCCGGCGACCGGGCTGGCTGCGGGCGAGTGCACGACGCTCGGCGCGGCGTTCGCGGGGCGGGGCATCCCAGTGTTCGGGGCGCGAGGCCACCCAGCGGCGGTTGCGCCACGCGAACGGGATGTGCGCGGCGTACAGCCCGATCAGGATCATCATCAGCACGTACGGGTAGGTCAGCAGCAGGGCCGCCCCGATCGCGACCAGGATCAGCAGCACCGGCAGCGCCCGCGGCGACACCTTGGATGCCTTGAACGAGTACGTCGGTACGCGGCTGACCGCGAGGAAGGCCACCAGCAACAACCACGCCCCGATCGCGGTGTCCGACGTCCACCAGCCGTCGCCGAACTGCTGATGGAGGCCGATGGGAAGGAGTGCACAGATCGCGGCGGCCGGTGCGGGCACCCCGACGAAGAAGTCCCGGGTGTAGCCGGGGGCGTCGTCATCGTCGAGCAGGGTGTTGAACCGGGCCAGCCGCAGCACGATGGCACAGCAGTAGATCAGCCCGATGCCCCAGCCGATGTCGGAACCGCCGAGCAGCGCGAAGTACACGATGCCCGCCGGCACCACACCGAAGTTGATCGCATCGGCGAGGGAGTCGATCTCGGCGCCCATCTTGGTGGTCGCGCCCATCATCCGGGCCACCCGCCCGTCGATGCCGTCGAGCAGTGCGGCGGCCACGAGCAGGCCCATGGCCGCGTTCACGTTGCCGTTGACGGCGAAGCGGATCGCGGTCATCCCGGCGCAGATGGCGAGGATGGTGAGTGCCGACGGGACGAACATCCGCGACGCCGACGCCTGCCGCCGGAGCAGTGACGACTGCTGGTCTGCGGTGGTGCGGCGGCCGGTGCGCGAGGCCACCCGGGAGGTGGGGGTGCGCGCCGCCCCGGGTTTGCGGTCCGGACGAGGGTTCATCTCAGGCCTGCGGTTCGAGGCGCGCGAGCAGGGTCTCGGCGCCGACGGTCCGTTGCCCGATCCGGACCTGGCGGGTGGTGCCGGGGGGCAGATAGACGTCGACGCGAGAACCGAACCGGATCAGGCCGTACGTCTCGCCGAGGGACAGATGGTCGCCGACTGCGGGATCGCAGACGATCCGGCGGGCGAGCAGCCCGGCGATCTGGACGACGGCGACGTCCGCACCTCCGTGGTCGGGTCGGATCGTCATGGTGGTGCGCTCGTTGACCTCGCTCGCATCCGGCAGGTCGGCGGAGACGAACCGGCCCGGGGTGTGGGTCACCGAGGTGACCGTCCCGGCCACCGGTACGCGCTGCACGTGCACGTCGAACAGGGACAGGAAGACCGAGACCCGGGGGCGGGGGTCGGGGCCGAGGCCCGACTCGGCGGGCGGTACGGCCTCGTCGACCAGACAGATCTGGCCGTCGGCGGCCGCCACCACGGCGTCGGTCTCGGTGGGGGGTACCCGGTCGGGATGCCGGAAGAACGCCGCACAGGCGCCGGCCGTGAGTGCCGCGGGAACCGAGATCCACCGATGACGACGCCCGGCGACGGCCACCGCCGACGCCGCGGCGACGAACGGGAGACCGGCCGGATGGACCGGTGGGACGGTCTCGCGGACCAGCTCGACCAGGTGTGCGGGTGACAGACCGTCTGGTGCGTCCGGTCGCGGGCGCCTCGCCACGGCTCATCCTCTCGCTGGTGTGACCGCGCCGAGCCCGGCGTGGTCACACCAGCTTAGAGCGCCCGACGCGGCGCGCTCCACCGGTCCGCGCGTGCCGCGCGGAGCGGGCACGCGCTGCGGATCCCGACGGTCGGATCCGCCGCCGCCGGACTCGGGCGAACGCCGACGGACCGCAGGCGATCACGGCGGGAACCCAGGCGAACACGGCGAGATCTCAGGCGAACACGGCGAGATCTCAGGCGAACACGTCCGCGACGTAGCGGCCGTCGCGTTCGTGGCGGTCGAGCAGGTCCCGTGCCGCGTCGGCGTCGACACCTGCGGCGTCGGCGTGGATTCGTGCGATGGTCTCGCGCACCGCCGGTGCCATCCGCTCACCGTCGCCGCACACGAACACCCGGGCGCCTGCGTCGAGGAGTCGCCGCACGTCGTCGCGGTCGGCCCAGACCCGCTCCTGGACGAAGCGCACCTCGTTCTCCGGCCGTTCGGAGAACGCCGGCCGCACGTCGACGATCCGGGTGTCGGCCCAGGCGGTGAGTTCGTCGCGATAGAGGAAATCGATGTCCGGCGCGTCGCAACCGAAGAACAGCAGTACGTCGCGGGGGGTCACACCCGACTCGGCGGCGAGCGCCGCCCGGTCCTGCAGGAAACCGCGGAAGGGCGCGAGGCCGCTGCCCGCGCAGATCAGCACGGCCGGTTCGTCGAGCGGGGGCGGGGTGAACGCGGCCGGCGACGGCCGGACCGCGACGGGCACACGGTCACCGGGCCGCCGGCGTTCGAGGAAGGTCGACGCCACTCCCTCGTACTGTCCCGATCCGCTGCGTGCCGGACCGCGGACGACGGCGGCGGTGATCGTGAGCCGTTGCGGGTCGATGCGGGGTGAGCTCGAGATGGAGTACTGGCGGGGTGCCAGCGCGGGTAGGTGGTCGAGGACCGCCGCCGGGTCGGGGAAGCGCGCGGGGAACCGCTCGAGCAGGTCGAACAGGGTGGTGCCGGTGTCGACGATCTCGGTGGGATATCGTTCCGGATCGGCCAATCCGCGCAGTGTGCGGGCGGTGTCGGGGCAGGGGCTGGACCCGGCCAGCATCTCCAGGCCGGCCCGGGACACGGGGCGGGCGAGCTCCACCCAGTCGGTCAGCAGCTCCCGCATCGGGGTCCGAACGCCGAGCGGCAACGAGGTCACACCCGGATCGCCGTCGAGCCTGACGACGGTGTCGTCGGTCAGGCCGAGGAGCCGAAGCGCCCGATCGACCGCCGCCGTCGGGTTCTGCGGCATGACGACGAGGTAGTCACCGGGGGCGTAGGTCGCGCCGTCGGGCAGGGACAGCTCGACGTGGTGTTTGGGACGTGCGCCGGTCACCGATGCGTCGACCAGCGGCCGGCTGTCGATGATGGTCGCGACGCTCAAGTCGTGCCGCGTGATCAGGGGCTCGCGGGTCGTCCCGACGATCTCTGCGGTCAGGGTGCGACGGTCACCGTCGTCGGTGGGAGCGGTCAGGCCGAGCGCGTCGTGGGCGTCTGTCCAGAATCCGGTGTACCAGTCGCCGAAGTCCCCGAAGAAGTCGGTCCGGGCGTTGGCCTCGCCGCGTGGGCGGATTCGCTTCCCGCCCAGTCGTTCCAGGTGCTCGTCGATGGTGCGGGGGATGGCCTGGTAGGTGCGCGCCCAGTCGGTGTTGCCGCAGCCGAACACCGTATACCGCACACCGCGGGCGGCGTCGGAGGGTGCGTTCTCGAGCCACGACACGAACTCCTTCGCGCCCGCCGGTGGCTGTCCCTCATAGGAACAGGTGACGATCACGGTGAGCCCGGTACCGGGATCGTCGGTGGTGAGGTCGGCGACGGCGGAGTCGAGGGGCATCAGACTGCCGGTGAATCCGCGTGCGGTGGTGTCGTCGGCGATCCGTTCGGCGAATGCCTTGGTGGTACCGCCCTCGGAGCCGTAGAGCACGCGGATTCCGATGCCGGTGGCACCCGGGGTGACCGGCAGTCGCTTCGATTGCGGCCGTGTGGGTCCCGGTTCGGTGATGGTGGGGGTGGGCACGGGGAGGGCATCGCTGCGGGGACTGACCCGCATGAACAGGCCGCCGGGCTTGATGGTGAGTGTCTGGACGATCTCCAGTTCGTGGTCGGGATCCTCGAGGAGCAGGTCGAACTTCTGCAGCAGGCGCGCGAGAAACAGGATGGATTCCTGAATGGCGAAGCCACGTCCGATACAGGCGCGTTGCCCGTTGCCGAAAGGCTTCCAGGCATTCGACGGAATCTGCTGTGCGCGTTCGAATCCGAATCGGTCGGGGTCGAATGTCTCGGGATTCTCCCACACCTCGGGATCCCGGTGGAGTTTCATCAGGGGGATCAGGATCACCTCGCCCGCGCGGACCTCGTAGCCGGCCACGATGGTGTCGGCCTTGGGGGTGACGGCGAATCCGGTTGCGGTGGGCCACAACCGCAGCGACTCCTTGAGGATCGCATCGAGATAGGGCAGGCGTCCGACGTCGGCGAAGGTCGGGGCCCGGCCACCGAGTACGGCGTCTACCTCGTCGCGGGCCCTGGCGAGCACAAGAGGGTTGCGCAACAGGGCGTGCAGGGTGAAACTCAGCATCCCGCTGGTGGTCTCGTGGCCGGCGACGAGGAAGGTGATCAGTTGCCTGCGGACGTTGTCGGGGGACAGGCGGCGCCCGGTCAGCGGGTCGACAGCGGTGAGCATACGATCGAGGACATCCTGCTGTCCGTCTGCCGTCGGATGTTCGCGGCGGGCACGGATCAGGCCGTCGGCGAGTTCGTTGACATAGGCCATGTCGCGATCCCACTGTCGAGTCTTGTGCACCAGAACGGAATTCACAGGTCCAGGGCGTCGGAATCGGGCCTGCGCCTCGACGAGTAGCCGCATCAGGCTCTCGATGAACGGATGGACCGCATCGGTGTACATGCTGTTGAACCGGTACCCGAAGGAGCACAGCGCGATGGTGTCCAGGGTGAGGCGGGTCAGCGCGTCGGTCACGTCGATGCGGTGATCAGGGCCGAGGCGCTCCCACTTGAGTAACACTTGGTCGGCGATGTCGGTCATGCCGCCGAACATCGCCGCCAGGCCCGCAGGACCGAAGGTGGGCATCAGGATGCGGTGTGCGGTACCCCAGTTCGGTTCGTCGGTCTCGGCGGTGAACAGGCCGTCGCCGCCGATCCGCCGCAGCTCCTGGAGGGTGGAGAAGATCGACTTGTCGAAACGGGACTCGTCGCAGAGCTCGTCGACGACCTCCCGGCTGGTGGCGACGAGCATCTCGTAACCGAGGATGTTCATCCAGAACATGTCGCCGTACTCGTCGGCGAGGTCGCCGATCGAGGCGACCGGCGCATTCGCGTCGAGCTCGAGTACGTTGCCGATCAACGGCTTCGGCGTGGGCTGCCGGATCGGCCGACCGGGTCGATCGGTGCGGGGGCTGTCGGGGGAGGTGGTGGTCATGGCACACTCCTGTCGGTCTCGTCGTGCCTCATCCCCAACCATCATCGAGATCCACGTCACATAGCATCAGGTACGAAGTGGCCCAGATTTCGTGAGAACCAGGTGGATCCGTACATGACCGATGCGTGTGGGCGGCCGTGGCCGACGACGTCCGACGATGCGGTCGAGCTCATCAGGCGCTCGGCGCGTATCGCCATGGACGGTCTGTCCGCGCTGCTCGAGGCCGTCGACGCCGCGATGCTCTCGGCGGTGGACATGGAGCTCGTCGCCACCGACCCGGTGATGCGCGCCGCGGCCATCCGGAGCAACCGGAGCCTGGTGACCCAGTGGCTGGTCGAGACGATCGCCGATCCGCGCCGCCCCGTCGAACCGCATCTGGGAAACGAGAGCCTGGTGGTCGCAAGGGAACTCGTGCGGCGCGGGATGAATGCCACCGTGCTCGACTCGTACCGTTCCGCACAGAGCGCCGCCTGGCTGCACTGGATGGGGCAGGTGTTCACGCAGAGCTCGGACCCGGCACTCATCCGCGCCGCGCTCGAACTCTCCGCCCGCTCCATCGACGACTACCTCGAGGCCACCATCAGTTCCATCCAGGCGCGAATGGAGGTGGAACGGCAGTGGCTGACGCACGGCAGCCAGGCCGAACGCCGCGAGGTCGTCGCACTGGTCCTCGAGGGGGCGCCGATCGACCGGGCGCGTGCATCCCACCGGCTCGGCTACGGACTCGACCGCAGACACGTCGCCGCCGTGATCTGGAGCGAGGACGACGAGGTGGAGGCCGCGGCACTCGATCATGCCGCCACGAGCCTGGCCGCCGCGCTCGGCGGCGACCGTCCGCTGACCGTGATCGGGGGCTCGGCGACCCTGTGGGTCTGGGTGCCGGTCGGTCGGCCCGAGCCGGTACGACGCGCGCCGTCGGAGCTCATCCGATCTCCGGGTGTGCGGACGGCAATCGGGCGGAATCTGCCGGGGATGGACGGATTCCGACGCAGTCACCTCGATGCGCTCGCCGTGCAGCGGATGATGACGCGACTGCGGACGCCGCAGCCGGCGGCGACATTCGACGACGCGGAGCTGAGCAACCTGATGAGTCAGGATCTCGAGCGTGCCACGCAGTTCGTCCGGGTGACCCTCGGTGATCTCGCGACCGCGAACGAGGCGGTCCAGTCGTCGGTGCTCGCCTACATCGAGTCGAAGTGCAACGCCGTTCGCGCCGCCGAACGCCTCCACGTCCATCGGAACACGTTGGTGCGTAACCTCGCCCGTGCCGAGGAGCTCTTGCCGGTGCCGCTCGACGACAACGTCGTGCGGATCGCGGCCGCGCTCGACCTCATCCGGTGGCAGCGACGGATCGGGGCGGCCGACTGACGGGTGGTGGCACCCTGCTCGCGGGTGGGTACATGTGCACCAGCGCGTCCTGATCCGGGTGCAGGTTGTGGCTGCCGTCGGGACACCGTCCCCGTCCACACTCTGTCCATGATCAGATCAGGCCCTGGCCATCGAACTCGGCGCCCGCGGCGCTCATGTGGCCCGCGCTGACATCGACCGGCACGTCGTCACCATGTCCAGCCTCACCGGGTTCTCGCGCAGCCCGGGATGTCGCACCATTGCGCCACCGAGTTCGGGGTACGCGGATTCACCGAGGTCCTGCGCACCGAGATGCTGCTCGACCGCAGGCGGGTCGCGGTCGCACTCGAACGCCGACTGCGCGCGGACGGCTGAGCGATGACCGAGATCGATGTGCCGCCACGCACCCACGACGTCGACCGGTCCCGGGGTGCGGTCGCCGCCATCTCGCTCGGGGCGTTCTCGCTGGTGATCGGCGAATTCATGCCGGTGGGCATGCTGGGGCCGATGGCCGCCTCGCTCGGTGTGAGCGAGGGAACCGCAGGTGTTGCGCTGACCGCGACGGCAATGACCGCGGCCGTGGTCGGTCCGGTGTCGATGACGCTGTTCGGTTCCCTGGACCGGCGGACCGTGCTGCTCGTGTTGAGCGCGCTGACCCTGGCCTCGAACATCGTCACCGTCTGCGCCACCGGGGGACCTTCCGCCGCCTCGGGGCACTTCCACGCCGCGGCCGCACGCGCGGTGTCCTGGTGCTCATCCTGCTCACTGTGACCGCGCACGTCACCGCGTACACCTACATCACCCCGATGCTCACCGACGTCGTCGGATTCGGGTCGACCACCGTCGCCGCCGCGCTGCTGGCCTATGGCGTGATGGGGATCATCGGCAATGTGGCAGGTGGCGAGGTATCGGCCCGGCGGGCACAGCTCACCATGACCGTTCTGGTGGTCACGGTGTGTGCATCCGTGCTCGTGATTCCCGAGGCCAGAGCCGTATCGCCGGCGGTCATCGCGGTCCTGGTGGTCTGGGCCCTCGTCTGGGGTGCTGTGCCGGTGGGTGTGCAGATGCTCCTGGTTCCCGCCGCCGAGTACGACGGCCATCCGGTCGAGGCCGCGCAGACCGCGAGTTCGAGCCTGTTCCAGCTGTCGATCGGGCTCGGTGCGCTGTTCGGTGGTATCGCCACCAACGTCTCCGGTGCGCGCGGCGCGTTCCTGGTCTCCGCCGTGCTCGCCGTCCTGGCGGTGACGGTCGTCGTGGGACTGGGCCGGCTCAACCGGCGCATGCCGGTCTGGACCTGACGGCGCGGCGAGCGCGACTTCGGCTCAGAGCACGATCACCTCGACGGACTCACCCGCGGCCACCGCGCCTACCTCCACCGGGACGTCGATCAGTGCGTTGGCCTCGGCGAGGAACCGCAGGTGATGGCTACCGGGCGGGCCGATCGGCACCACCTGGGCGCCATCGGTGGTCTCGGTGATCACCCCGCGCAGGAACTGTCGTTTGTTCGCCGGGGAGCGCAGGTCGGCGGTGAGTCGTGCGGTGACACGCCGTCGGCCGGCGGGCAACGCCATCGCGGCCCGCAGCGCGGGGCGGATGAACACCTCGAACGACACCAGAGAGCTGACCGGATTGCCTGGCAACGTGATGATCGGGACCGGCCGGCCATCTGGCGCGGCCACCACTCCGGCGCCCTGCGGCATGCCCGGTTGCATCGCGACCTTGACGAACTCGACGGCGTGGTCGGAGTCGGTCGGGGTGCCGAGAGCCTCCTTGACCACCTCGAATGCGCCGGCACTGACCCCGCCGGAGGTGATGATCAGATCGGCGTCGCCCGCGATGGCGTCGAGCTCTGCCAGGAACTGAGGCACGTCGTCGGGCACGAAATGCTCGTGGCGTGCGTGGGCCCCGGCCTCGCGAGCGGCCGCGGCCAGCATCGCCCCGTTGGACTCATAGATCTGACCGTGCTGCAGCGGGGTGCCGGCCTCGACGAGTTCGGAACCGGTGGACAGCACCACCACCCGTAGCCGGCGGGCGACGCCGACCTCGGCGATCCCGAGTGCGGCGAGCAGACCGATCTGTGGGGCACCGAGCGTGGCACCCGCGGCGAGCGCCACCGCGCCCGCGGTGATGTCGGAGCCGGCCCGGCGGATGTGTTTGCCCTCGGTGGCGGGCGAGCGGAACGCGACCGTCCCCGACGACACGGTGTCGGCGCGGGGCGCGAACGAGGCGTCGGTGTCCTCCACCGGGACCACCGCGTCGGCGCCGTCGGGCAGCGGGGCACCGGTCATGATCCGGTGTGCGGTACCCGGGGCGAGGGCCACGGTGTCGGTCCGGCCGGCCGGGATGTCGGCGGCCACCGGCAGGCGCACCGGGGCATCGGGGGTGGCACCGGTGAGGTCGGCGGCATGCACCGCGAACCCGTCCATCGCCGAATTGTCGAAGCCCGGCAACGAGATCGGCGCGACGACGTCGTCGAGTAGTCCCGACCCGTGGGCGTCGACCACCGGAAGGCGGACGGGGTCGGGCGCGGCGAACAATGCCGCGATGGTCTGCTGATGCTCGGCCACGGAACGCATGACGCCCAGCATGCCATTGCGGTTGGGACTAGATTCGCCCTATGAGCCTGGGACTGCTGCTGGACATCGATGGGGTGATGGTCACCTCGTGGACGGCACTGCCGGGTGCGGTCGAGGCGGTGACGACCCTCGCCGAGCGGGGATATCCACGGATGTTCCTCACCAACACCACATCCCGGTCACGTGGCGAGATCGCCTCCGCACTCGTCGAGTGCGGCTTCGACGTCGCCCCCGACGAGATCCTCACCGCCGCCAAACTCACCGCCGAATACCTCGCCCGCTACCACGCGGGCAAACGGGCGTGGGTGCTCAACGAGGGGCCGATCGCCGAGGACATGACCGGGGTACCGCTCACCGACGACCCGTCGCAGGCGCAGGTGGTGGTGCTCGGCGGCGCCGGTCCGGTGTTCACCCACAAGGCGCTGTCGACGGTGCTGGAGCTGATGCTGGCCGGGGTGCCGGTGATCGCCATGCACCGGTCGATGACGTGGTCGACGGCGCGGGGATTGTCGATCGACACCGGCGTCTACCTCGAGGGTCTGGAAAAGGCCACGGGACGCAAGATCCGCGCCATCGGCAAACCGTCGCCGCTGGGGTTCCGGGCCGCCGTGGACCTGATGAACGTCGACCCGACGCAGGTCGTGATGGTCGGTGACGACATGTACAACGACGTGCTCGGTGCGCAGGCGGCGGCGCTGACCGGGGTGCTGGTGCGGACCGGTAAGTTCCGGGAGGAGGCGCTGGCCGCCTTGCAGCGCGACGAGTTCGGGCCGGTACCCGACCACGTCATCGACTCGATCGCGGATCTGCCCGCACTGCTGGAGAAGATCGACGGGTGATGCGCTGCGGCGTGGTGGTCATCGCCGGGCGCTGCGCCAGGCGAGGATCTCCAACGCGGCCGCCACGTGAACGATGTTGTCGCGCAACGGCCGCGGGAGAAGACCGTCGACCTGCGCGAGTCGCCGCACGACGGTGTTGCGGTGGGTGTACAAGCGCGTCGCGGTCTCCGCGGCGTTACACCCCGACGCGATGTAGGTGAGTGTCAGCTCGCGCAGGTCGCGGTCGGCGGAGGCCAGTGCACCGACGGTGTCGTGGATGAACTCGTCGACGTTCGACGGGTCGTCGGTGACCAGTTGCACCAGTTCGACATCGGCGAAGGTGGCCAGTTGTCGGCCCGACGGGCTGCCGTCGAGGAAGCGCTGCACGGTCGCCGCGTCGAGGTGACTGCGCCGAAAGCCCACCATCCCGTCACGGGTACGACCCACCGCGATCCGGACCTCGGGCTGTGCGGTGACCGCGGCCGTCAGGTCCGAGGTCGGCCCCGACCAGGCCACCGGTAGCCAGACCCACAGGGCGCCGGCACCGGCCACGACGGTGAGCCGTCGGCCCGCCCCGCAGGCACGCATGATGGCCTCGGCCGCCGCCTCGAGGTCGGCGGCACCCGTGGCGGCCGGCGACCACAGGATCACCGCCGTGTGCGGGCCGGTGAAGCGATAACCCAGTTGACGCTCGCTGCGTCCCTGGTCCACGGGCGCACCCTCCAACAGCAGCATCACCGTCGCCCGACGTTCCGCGTGGCTGCCGCGGGTCAGCTCGGCACGCTCGGCGTCCATCCGTTCCCCGACGGCCCGGATGGAATCGTCGATGAAGCACGAGATCGACAGACCGACCAGGTCGACCAGCTCGCGGAGTTCGTCGGGGTCGGAGGTCAGGTCGAAGCAGATCCCGAGGAACCGGCGCCAGGCGACCGCCTGCGAGGTCCGATAGGACTCCAAGGCGTCCTTGTCGAGACCGCGCCGGACCAGGTCACGCGCGGTGGACAGCATGTCGTGGTCGAGCTCGGGCCGGACCCGGACGCCGGGATGCTCGACGTTGGCCGTCAGCCAGCGGGTCATGTTGGTCCGGGTGGTCCGGCGTGCGCCGTCGGCGAGGATCGGGTCGTTGGCGATGGGCCGCATGGACTCGGTGCTCAGCGCGGCCGAGTAGAGATCCTCGAGCAGCCCCGAGCCCGGATCCAGCGCGCGGAGTGCGGCCTCCCGGATCAGCTCCTGTCCGCGAACGGACGGCGACGGCCACGTCGGCGGGTCGGTGTGCGCCATCGGTCCATGATCGTGGTGGTGTCCCGGTCCGGCAAGTACCTCACGACGGCGGTCGGTTGATCAGCCGCCACAGGGCATGCTTGATCTTCCACACCAGCCCGTGCACGGCATGGGTCGGACCACCGATGCCCTGCATCGTGATGACGGAGATGCACGGTTCGTCAAAAGGGTTGCGCCAGGCGTGCATTGCCGCATTGTTGACCCAGGTGTCGCCGGGGGAGAGCAGCTTCTTCTCGCCACCGTCGACCTCGAGATACACCTGACCGGACAGGACGTAGCCGTACTCGATGGTGTTGGTGCGGTGCATCCCGAGCCGGCTGAGGTCGAAGGCCTGGCCGAACTCGGGGACCTGACCGATGAAGTTCATGAAGTTCGTCTCGACCTCCTTCGGGTCGAGTGCGTCGAGCACGGCGTCGGGCATCGTCACATTGACGAAGAACACCGTGTCGCCCGGCCGTGGGATGAACGGCATCTCGCGGGTGACATCAACTGCGGCAAAGGGAATGTCCCTTGAACCCGTTGTACCCCAGATGATGTCGAGGGCGGGAAGCCGGGGATAGGCGTCGAATCCGACCTGTCGGGTACTGGTGCTGTCGTCGGCGAACACCGAGGAACCGCCCGGGTCGGTCTGGGTGATCACCCGACGCGTGCCCCGGTGGCGCGGCGTGCTGGGGGTGGTGCGGGATTCGGCTGACATCGTGGCTCTCCGATCGGGCGGACCTGCGGTGCTGGTGTTGTGTGCATCACAGATCGTGGCGGACGTCCGCTACCCCTGTCGTGGACGATCTGCACCAGAATTGCCGAAGTTCGGTGCGAAGTGTGCTCGCATGCGTGATGGCGCTCACTGCAGACTGTGACCCAGGGAACACGCGGGTGTCACACGGCACCCCCGGGCCGGACGGCACGACCCGAAGACCTATCGGAACTCACGGAGGCGACCATGGCGAGCAAGGCGGAAACGAAGGCGGAGCATCTCGATGTGCTCGTGGTGGGAGCAGGGATCTCGGGAATCGGCGCCGGCTGCTACCTCAAAGACCGGCTCCCGGACAAGAGCTTCGCGATCCTCGAGGGCCGCGAGTCGCTGGGCGGGACGTGGGACCTGTTCCGGTACCCGGGAATCCGCTCCGACTCCGATCTCAACACCTTCGGTTACGAGTTCGAGCCGTGGCGTGACAAGCAGTCCATCGCCGACGCGCCGCTGATCCTGTCGTACCTGCGTGAGACATCGGTGAAATACGGTGTGGCCGAGCATATTCGCTACAGCCATCGGGTGATCGCGATGAACCGGTCGGCGGCCGACGGGCACTGGGTGGTGCAGGTGGAGCGCGGAGCCGACGCCGAGCGCATCACCCTCACGGCGAACTGGGTGTTCGCCGCCACCGCTACTACCGGTACGACGAGGGCTTCACCCCGCAGATTCCCGGTCGAGAACGCTTCGGCGGCAGCGTCATCCACCCGCAGCACTGGCCGGAGGATCTCGACTACACCGGCAAGCGGGTCGTCGTGATCGGCTCCGGTGCCACCGCCGTCACGCTGGTGCCGGCGATGGCCGACGACGTCGAGCACATCACCATGCTGCAGCGCACCCCGTCCTATGTGCTGCCGGCACCGCGGATCGATCCGATCGCGCTGTTGTTGCGCAGGCTGTTCGGCGACCGGCGCGGCTACGCCCTCACCCGCCGCAAGAACATCGAGCAGCAGCGGATGATCTGGGGCTTCTGTCAACGATTCCCCCGGGCGGCACGCCGCGTGATCCGCGCGATCAATGCCAAGCAGCTCCCCGACGGCTATCCCGTCGACGAGCACTTCAACCCGCCGTACGACCCGTGGGACCAGCGTCTGTGTGCGGTGCCCGACGGTGACCTGTACACCGCGCTCGGATCCGGGAAGGCCTCGATCGTCACCGACCGGATCGAGACCATCACCGAGACCGGGATCAGGCTGCAGTCCGGTGAGGAACTGCCGGCCGACATCATCGTCACCGCAACCGGCCTCACTCTTCGACTGCTGGGCGGGATCGACGTCTCCGTCGACGGTGAGCCCCTGGTACTCCCGGACAAGGTCGTCTACCGGGGCACCATGCTGACCGGGGTGCCCAACCTCGCGATGTCCATCGGCTACACCAACTCGTCGTGGACGCTCAAGGTCGGTCTGCTCTGCGAGTACTTCTGCGCGCTGCTCGGATACATGGATCAGCACGGGTACGACACCGCCTGGGCAGAGGCCGATCCCGACATCCCGACCCGACCGCTCCTGGACTTCGACGCCGGCTACGTCACACGCTCGCTGCACGAACTCCCCAAGCAGGGTCCGGCCGCCCCGTGGCTGATGTCGATGAACTTCCACGACGACCGGCGACTGGTTCGTGGAGGTGGAGTGGTCGACGAGCATCTCCACCTCGAGGGGCCCGACGCCCGCGCAGGCCGCCGGCCGGTGGCGGCACCGAGCGCCCCACGCACGTCCCGGGCGAGGCGATCGGGCGCCGAGGCCGTCGCGCCGGCGGGTGTGGAGGTCGGCGCATGACCGCCGTCGACGCACGTCCGGACAGCTTCGTGACACTGAACAGCGGTGTGCGCCTGTGCTTCCGCGACGAGGGCCCGGCCGACGGCGAGCCCCTGCTGCTCGTCACCGGTCTCGGTCTCGACCTCGCCGCCTGGCCGCAGCCGATGCTCGAGGGGTTGTCGGCGGAAGGATTCCGGGTGATCCGCCTCGACAATCGCGACATCGGCCGCTCGGCCAAGATCCTGACACCGCCACCGAATGCGCTGCGGGTGATGACCGCACGTCCCCGGGCAGATGCCTACCGCCTGCAGGACATGGCCGCCGACACCGTAGGCCTGCTCGACCATCTGGGCATCGACCGCGCACACCTGGTGGGAATGTCCATGGGCGGCATGATCGTCCAGACCGTCGCCGCGTTGTGGCCTCGTCGTGTCGCGACCCTGACCTCGATGATCTCCACCACCGGTGACCCCAGGGTCGGCCAACCGACCCTGGCCACCAAGTTGCGATTGATCCGGCCGACGGCCACCGGGCGCGCGCAGTTCGTACGCGATCACGTCGCGATGGCCGATCATCTCGCCGGACCCGGATATCCGATCGACGAGGCGGTCGAGACCCGGTACGCGGAGGCCTTCTGGGACCGTGCCCGCGGCGATGCCGCGATGATCGGGGCGGGTACCGCGCGACAGATCCAGGCCATCCAGGCATCCGGCGACCGCACCGATCTGCTCCACACGATCATGGCGCCGACCCTGGTGATCCACGGAAGCCACGACCCGATCGTCGCCCCGAGCGGCGGAAAGGCCACGGCTGCCGCCATCGAGGGTGCACAGCTGAGCATCGTCCCCGGGATGGGGCATCACTTCGGCCCCGGGTTGCACAAGCGGCTCGTCGCCGACATCACCGCACAGACACGTAAGGGAGTCATCGCATGAGCAAGTACCCCGTGGCGGGCAAGGTCGCCGTCGTCACCGGCGCCGGGTCCGGGATCGGCCGGGCCCTGGCGATCGAGTTGAGCCGTCGCGGCGCCCGGGTCGCCGGTTGCGACGTCCACGAGGCGGCGGTCAAGGAGACCGCGACCCTGTGCGCCGGCGAGATGCACACCGCCACCGTCGATGTCGGCGACCACGCTGCCGTCGACGACTACGTCGCACAGGTCGCCGGGAACTTCGGGGTGGTCAACCAGGTCTACAACAACGCCGGAATCGGCTTCAACTCCACAGTGCGCGAGAGCAACTGGGGTGACTACCAACGCATCCTGCGGATCAACCTCGACGGCGTCATCTACGGCACCCTCGCGTTTCTCCCACACCTGATCGCCTCGGGCGACGGCCATGTCGTCAACATCTCGAGTCTGAACGGGATTCTCGCACAGCCTGGGTTGTCGCATTACTGCACGGCCAAGTTCGGGGTTCGGGGCTTCACCGAGACCCTGCGTACCGAGATGTTGCTCGACAAGGTGCCGGTGAAGGTCTCGGTGGTCCATCCCGGTGGCGTGGCCACCAACATCTCCCAGAACACCCTCGAGTTCTCCCGGGAGGCGGGGATGGAGCCGACCGCGGCGCAGCTCGCGCGAACCACGACCTACACCGACAAGTTGCTGAAGCTCGCGCCGGCCGACGCCGCCCGGATCATCGCCGACGGTGTGGAGAAGGGGCGGCCGCGGATCATGGTCGGGCGCGATGCGAGGGCGCTCGACATCCTGACCCGGTTCTCGCCCACGGCGGCCGGTCGGGTGGCAGTGGCCTTGGAACGGATCCTGTTGCGGCAGGAGAAGAAGTGACCCCGCCACCCACCGATCACCGAGGAGAACGATGAGTTTCCGAAGCCCCTACCCCGACGTCGGGATCCCTGACGTCAGCGTCTACGACTTCCTGTTCGGCGGCATCGGCCCGTCCGAGCTCGACACCACGGCGCTGATCGACGGCCCCAGCGGCCGGGAGACGTCGTACCGAGAGCTGATCGCGCAGATCGACACCATCGCAGCGGCTTTGGCCCAGCGTGGGCTCGCCGTCGGCGACGTGGTGGGTCTGCACGCCCCCAACATCCCCGCCTTTGCCGCCGTCTTCCACGGTGTGCTGCGCGCCGGCGGCGTGGTGACCACGATCAATGCGCTCTACACCGCCGCCGACATCGCGAAACAACTCGAGGATTCGCATGCGGCGTTCCTCGTCACGGTGTCGGCACTGGCGCCGCAGGCGGCGGTTGCGGCCGAGCAGGTCGGGATACCCGCCGACCGCGTGATCGTGCTCGACGGGGCCGCCGGTCATCCGTCGTTGCGAGACCTGCTCGTCCACGAGGGACCCGCACCGGTCGTCGCGATCGATCCGGCCACCCAGATCGCGGTGCTGCCGTACTCGTCGGGGACCACCGGACGGCCCAAGGGAGTGATGCTCACCCACCGCAACCTGGTGGCCAATGTCTGCCAGATCCGCCCGGCGATGGGGCTCACCGCCGATGATCGGCTCCTCGCGGTGCTGCCCTTCTTCCACATCTACGGGATGACGGTGCTGCTCAACGCGGCGCTCGCACACCGTGCTGCGCTGGTGACGATGCCGCGGTTCGACCTGGCCGAGTTCCTGCGCATCGTCGAGACCTTCCGCTGCACCTATGTGTTCGTCGCACCCCCGATCGCGGTGGCGCTGGCCAAACATCCGAGCGTCGAGGGCGCCGATCTCTCGTCGGTGCACACGATCTTCTCCGGGGCGGCCCCGCTCGATGCCGATCTCGGTGCGGCCGTCGCCGCACGACTCGGATGTCGTGTGCGGCAGGGTTACGGCATGTCGGAGATGAGTCCGGTCTCGCACGTGATCCCGTTCGACCGGGACGACATCGCGCTCGGATCGGTGGGGGTGACCGTCGCGAACATGGAGTGCAGACTCGTCGACCCGGAGACCGGTGCCGAGGTCGAGATCCCGGCCGATGGCGTGTCGGCTCCCGGCGAATTGTGGTGCAAGGGACCGAATATCATGGCCGGTTACCTGCAGAACCCGACCGGTACGGCCGAGATCCTCGACGCCGAGGGCTATCTGCACACCGGTGACATCGCCGTCGTCGATGCCGCCGGCGTGGTGACGATCGTCGACCGGATGAAGGAGCTGATCAAGTACAAGGGCTATCAGGTCCCGCCGGCCGAGCTCGAGGCGGTGCTGCTGACCCATCCCGCGATCGCGGATGCCGCGGTGATCGGGGTGCGCGACGACACCGGCGAGGAGGTTCCCAAGGCCTTCGTCGTCACCCAGCCGGATCGGCATCTCGGTGCCGACGAGGTGATGTCCTTCGTCGCCGAGCGGGTCTCGCCGCACAAGAAGGTGCGCCTCGTCGAGTTCATCGACACGGTACCGAAATCCGCGGCCGGGAAGATCCTGCGCAAGGATCTCCGGGCTGCGCATCAGGGGTGACGCGGATGGAGATCAGCATCTACTGGTCACTCGCCGACGCCGGTCCGGTGGTGGCGATCGATGCCTACATCGACGAGCTGAACAACCGCCGGGAGGAGGGATTCCGGCGGACCTGGACCACTCAGATGCCCGACGAGCCGGATCTGTTGACGGTGCTCGCGGTGGCCGCACGCGAGGTTCCCGACATCGAGGTCGCCACCGGAGTGCTGCCGGTGCAGCCGCAGCATCCCGCGAGTCTGGCCCAACGCGCCTTGACCGTCAATGCGATCCTCGGCGGACGGCTCGTGCTGGGTCTCGGTCTGAGTCACCGTGTGGTGACCGAGCGGATGTGGGGCATTCCCTATGACCGGCCGATCACGCGGATGGGTGAGTACCTCGACGGTCTGCTTCCTTTGCTCCGCGGTGAGAAGGCCGCCGTGGACGGTGACATCATCACCACGCGAGGCAGACTCGCGATCACCGCGCCGCAACCGCCGGTGTATCTCGCGGCGCTCGGTCCCCGCATGCTCGACCTCGCCGGCACCCGGACCGCGGGCACGGTGACATGGATGACCGGCCCCGTCACGGTGCGCGACCACATCGTGCCGGGGTTGCGTGGTGCGGCCCGGGCTGCGGGTCGTGCCCGTGGCGACGTGCGGGTGGTGACGGTGCTGCCGGTGTGCGTCACCGACGATGTCGACGCGGCGCGCGCGGTGGCAGCCGAGAAGTACGCCATGTACGGCTATCTGCCGTCCTACCGTGCGATGCTCGACCGAGAAGGTGCCGAGGGGCCCGCAGACGTGGCGATCATCGGCGACGAGGCGTCCGTGGCCGCCGAGCTCGACCGGCTCGGTGAAGCCGGGGTGGACGAGTTCGTCGGCATCACCTTCGACCCCGATCCCGAGGGACGTGCCCGCACCAGGATGCTGCTGCGCAGCCGCGACATCGCGACCCCGACGAGCGAGGACCCGCCGGTGGGTGACGTCCTATGAGTAACGGATTCCTGGTCGCTGCAGAGGAATTCGATGATCGCGGTGGATGGGTCCTCGACTCGCAGTTCCTGGCCGAGATGGGGGCTCCGTATCTGCTCGCGCATGGACTCGGACGTCCCGTCGTCGATGCGACGACCACTGTGACCGTTCCGGTCGCGGGTGTCCACCGGGTGTGGGTGCGCACCAAGGACTGGGTTCCCGACCATCATCCGGGCCGGTTCTCGGTGTCCGTCGACGGAACCCGGCTCGACGCGGTGTTCGGCACGCACGGAGCGGACTGGTCGTGGCAGTACGGCGGCACCGTCGACCTGTCCGCCGGTCCGATCACAGTGGTCCTGCACGATCTGACGGGATTCGATGGTCGTTGTGATGCACTGTATTTCACCCGGGACCATACGCCGCCGCCCGCCGGATCGGGGTCGGATCACCGGGAGTGGCGCACCCGTATCCGCGGTCTGCCCACCGAGCCCGAGCCGGCGGGGCGATTCGACGTGGTGGTGGTCGGTGGCGGCGTGACCGGCTGCGCGGCCGCCCTGACCGCGGCGCGGCTGGGACTGTCGGTGGCGCTGCTCGGGGATCGGCCGGTCCTCGGCGGCAACGCCAGTGTGGAGGTGGGACTGGGACCCCGCGGCGAGATCGGGCCCCTGGTGGGGGAACTGACCGAACGCACCGAGGGCGGTGACCTCTGCGCCGGGGCGCTGCTCGACGACGAACCGACCGCCACGGTATTCCTCGAACACAGCGTGTTCGACGTCGTCGTGGACGGCGCCACGATCGCCGCCGTCGATGCGCGGGAGAGCGGAACCGGACGTGACCGGCGATTTGTCGCCCGGTGCGTGATCGACTGTTCGGGAACCGCGATCGTCGGGATCCGCGCAGGGGCCTCGATGATGTTCGGTCGGGAGTCCCGCGCCGAGTTCGGGGAGGGCCTGGCCCCCGAGCGTGGTGACGACCTGCATCACGGCAACACACTGTTCTTCCGGACCCGGATGGCATCGGAACCGGTCGCGTTCCCGGATGTCCCGTGGGCCACCGAGACAGCCGGTGACTACGCGGATCTCGGTGGGCAGCTCACCGAGCCCGGTGTGGAGAACGGCCCGGGCCCCGCCGCCGGGAGACATCGGTTCCACGATCCGAGCGTGCGCCGCCGGATGACCTACCCGATGACGCACTTCTGGGAGTACGGCCAGACACTCGACCCGTACACGAACGGTGAACGGATTCGTGATCACCTGCTGCGAGCGGTCTACGGGACGTTGGCGAATATCAAAGCCGTCGAACCGGATTCCTTTGCTCATCTCGAATTCGACTGGGTGGCACATGTCTCGGCGAAAGGGGAGTATCGGCGCTACCTCGGCGACCACGTCCTCACCGAGACCGAGATCCGGGAGCATGCCGTGTTCCCGGATGCGGTGGTCGCCAATTCCGGCGCCTTCTGCCTGCACTACTCCGGGGATGAGAACCACGACTTCCGGTTGAAGGACTGGAAGTGGGACGAGCGTGACGGTCTGCCGTACTCGATTCCGTTCCGCTGCCTCTACTCCGCCGATGTCGACAACCTGATGATGGCCGGGAAGCACATCAGCGTCACGCACATCGCCGGCTCCAGCACCAAGTTCATGGGTAACGGAGGTCAGCACGGCATCGCGACGGCGGCCGCCGCGGCACTGTGCGTTCGATACGGGATCACGCCCCGCGAGATGGGGCAGCGGCACCTCGACGAGCTGCGCACGCTCGTGGGTCCGTTCGCCGCGCAGTAGCCACGGCCGCCGGGGTTCGCCACGGCGTGACATCCCGGGACACCCGGTGCCGAGCCGAAGGGCGAACGGGGCGGGGCGGCGACCGGTTGCCCCGCCCCGCGCGCGGGGAGATCAGTTGCTCTCGGCGGCCTTCTTGATCTTGCCGAGGGTCTCGGCCATCCCCAGTTCGAGCTCGGCCTCGAAGTTCTCGGTGCCACCCATCATCTTGTCGACCAGCAGGGTCGAGATCTTCGTGGTGGACCCACCCGGCACCTCGCGGCGCTCGGTCACGGTGACGCCCGAGTCGGTGGGGGTGATGGTGTAGCTCCACACCGTGCGGTTCTCCGCGACCCGGAAGCCGATCTCCTCGTTGGGGGTGAAGCGCACCACCCTGGAGGTGGTCGGCCACACCAGCGGTCCGCGTTGGTTGATGTTGATCGTCTTGGTGCCCAAGGCGATCGGGCCACGGATGATCATCTTCTTGCACTGCGGGCTCCACTCGCCCATGCGCTTGAGATCGGAGATCACCGCCCAGACCTGTGCCGGTGTTGCGTCGATGTCGATGGATGCCTCGATGAGCGGCGCGGCCACGTCGTTCCCCCTCCGGGTAGGTGCACATACACAGCAGGGCCGACTGTGTCGCCGGCCACAGATGAACCCTAAAGGCTTATTGTCTGTCCGTCAATAAGGTGTCTCGATCGCTCAGGCGACGACCGAGACCGCGATGATCGCCCCGATGCCGACGAACACCGTCGCGGTGATCCACCCGGCCGGGTGGGCGTCGTCGTTCTCCTCGAGCAGCAGCGTGCCGAGCTTGCCCGGGGTGAGCCAGTCGATCAGCACGAACGACCACATCATCACCGCGACCGCGACGACGGCATAGACGATCGTGTAGACCAGGCCGCGCCAGAGTTCCAGTCCCGCAGCGTCGATGACCCCCGCCGTCATCACCAGCACCAGACCGATCACCATCGACGCGGTGAGCAGCACGGCGTTGCGGTTCTGCTCGACCCACACCAGCTGCCGCAGCCGGCCCGGCGTCACCAGGTCCAGTGCCACGAAACCGATCACCAGCAAGGCGATTCCGACGAGCGAGTACGACGCGCCGGCCGCCAGATTGTCGCGCACGATCTCCACTCGAGCCTCCTGAGGTGGTTCGGGCCGGTCGTGCTGTTGACGGCACGCACCGGTCGTTCGGACAAACCCTAGCGAACGAGCCCCCCGACGCGGCTCGCGAAACGCGAGGACGTCGAGGGGCTCGTCACCGATCGGTGCCGGCCGGACCGGTGGCCGGCCGGGTGGGTTCGCAGACTAGGTGAGGTTCACCAGGTCGTAGGTGTCCACATTCGCCGACAGCCTGCCCAGGTGATCGTTGCCGTCACCGAGGGTGTGGCTGATCGCGGTGAGCCGGCTTGTGTAGTGGCCCACCGGGTACTCGGCGGTCATGCCGATGCCGCCGTGCATCTGGATGGCCTCCTGGCCGACGACACGTCCGGAGCGACAGATCTGCAGCTTGGCGCGCGAGGCGATGATCGGGTCGGTGATGCCGTCGGCCAGTGCGGTGGTGGCGTACTGGCTCATCGAGCGGGCGAGCTCCACCTGCACGTACACGTCGGCGGCACGGTGGGTGAGAGCCTGGAACACCGACAGTGTGACGCCGAACTGCTTGCGCGTCTTGAGGTAGTCGACGGTGAGGTCCAGGGCCCGCTCCATCGCACCGACGGCCTCCGCGCACAGCGCGGTCTGGATGCCCACCTCGGCGTCGGCGATGACGCCGGTCGCGTCACCGGAGCCCAGGCGGGTGGCCGGGGCGTCGGCGAATTCGATCTGCGCGCCGCGACGACGATCGTGGGTGCGGTAGGCGGTGCGCGTGACACCCTCGGCGTCGGCGTCCACCAGGTACAGGCCCAGCTCGCCGTTCTCGCGGGCGGAGACCACCAGCTTGTCGGCGATGTTGCCCTGCGGCACCAGCGACTTGGTTCCGGTCAGCGTGCCGTCGGACACGGTGGCCTGCACCGCGGCCACCGGCCAGCGGTCGCCGGCCTCGTGGTGGGCGAAGGCCATCAGGAGCTCGCCGGAGGCGAGCCCGCCGAGCAGCTCGGCGCGGGTGGCGTCGTCGGCGGTGGCGGCGATCAGCGACCCGGGCACCAGCACCGCGTCGAGGTAGGGCTCGGGGGCCAGGGCGCGACCGATCTCGGTCATCACGCTGGCGAACTCCACCGGGCCGGCACCCATGCCGCCGTCTTCCTCGGCGAAGGTCAGGCCCAGGATGCCGATCTCGGCGAGCGATCGCCACACGTCGGTGCTCCAGCCGCGCTCGGTCTCGGAGACCGCGCGCAGCTTCTCGACGTCGTAGGCCTTGTTGAGCACGTCACGCACGGTGTCGCGCAACATCGTCTGTTCTTCGGACAGTTCGAAATCCATGTTGGTTCCTCGGGTTGGGAGGTCGGAGGGCAGTGGGGTCGAGGCGCGCGGCCTACAGACCCAGCACGGCCTTGTCGATGATCTGACGCTGAACCTCCGACGAACCGCCGTAGATCGTCACCTTCCGGTAGTTCAGGTAGGTGGGTGCGGCGAGTTGCGCCCACTCCGGTGCGGCGATCTCGGCCGACCCGTTGGGGGCGGCCGGGTCGAGGCCGGCGACCGGAAGTGAGTCGGGGCCGGCGATGTCGGTGAGCAGTTCCATGGCCTCCTGCTGCAGCTGGCTACCGCGCAGCTTGAGCAGCGACGACGCCGGGTTCGGCTTGCCGTCGGCCGACGACGCGACGACCCGCAGCTGGGTGAGTTCGAGGGCCAGCAGCTCGTTCTCGAGCTCGGCCAGGCGCGCCGACAGCAGCGGATCGGAGATCAGGGGCGTGCCGTCGGCGCCGGTGATCTCGCGGGCGAGTTCCTTGGCGCGGGCCAGCTTGGTCTTGGTGTAGCCGACGCGGGCGATGCCGTTGCGCTCGTTGCCGAGCAGGAACTTGGCCTGCGTCCAGCCCTCGTTCTCGTTGCCGACCATGTTCTCGGCGGGGACGCGCACGTCCTTGAAGAAGACTTCGTTGACCTCGTAGCCGCCGTCGATCAGTTGGATCGGGCGCAGTTCCACACCGGGGGTGTCCATCGGGAACAGGAACATCGAGATGCCGGCCTGCTTCTTGACATCCGGGTTGGTCCGGGCGAGGCAGAAGATCCAGTCGGCGAACTGGCCCAGGGTGGTCCAGGTCTTCTGGCCGTTGATGACGTAGTGGTCACCGTCGCGTACCGCGCGGGTCTTCAGCGACGCGAGGTCGGAGCCCGCCTCGGGCTCGGAGAATCCCTGGCACCACCAGATGTCGAGGTTCGCGGTCTTCGGCAGGAACCGTTCCTTCATCTCCTGCGACCCGAACTGGGCGATCACCGGACCGATCATGCCGGCGTTGAACGGCAGCAGATCGGGCACGAAGTTCAGCGCCATCTCTTCGCGGTAGATGTGGTGCTGAATGGGGGTCCAGTCCTGGCCGCCCCACTCGAGGGGCCAGTGCGGCACCGCGTAGCCGGCCTCGTTCAGGATGCGGGTGGTGGTGACGATGTCGTCGGGGTAGTTGAGGTTGCCTGCGGCGCAGCGCTCACGCAGATCCTTGGGAACCTGGGTGGTGAAGAAAGTCCGCAGCTCGTCCCGGAAGGCTTCCTCACTTGAACTGAATTTCAGGTGCATGGTTCCCTTCCTACACTCTGGCGTCCTCGGCCGACACCTGGACCCCTGAATCGGGCCGAATCGAGGCCAATCGTCTCATCCGAGCCGTGATCAGGGCCCCGATCACGGCCAGGGTCAGCACATATGTCACGTACCCGACGACGGTCTCCCGTAGTCCCACATGACTCACCAGGAGTCCGGCGATCACCGCGGGCACACTGAACGCCACATAGCTGACGATGAACACGGTGGAGAACACCTGACCTCGCTGACCGGCCGGCGTGCGGTTGCTGACCGAGTCGAGCGCGCCGATGTAGGTGCCCGCGAAACCGGAACCGGCGATCAACGATCCGACGACGTAGGTGGGCAGGTTGGTGGCGAGGACCCCGAGGAGCGAGATCACCGCACCGCCGGCGAGGGCGGGGTAGCCGAAGGCCAGTTTGCTCGCGGGCTCACGGCCGGTGATCAGCAGCGAGGTGATCGCCGCGGAGCAGAAGAAGCCGAACAGCAGCAGGCCGGTCTGGGCATGGTTGTCCACCGCGAAGACCTTGGCCACCACCGACGATCCGAGTGACAGGAACAGCCCACCGAGCGACCACGTCGCGATGAAGGCGGGCAGCGCGATCCAGAACTCGCGGCGCACCGCGACGGGTACAGACACCCGCGGGGCCAGGGTGGAGGCCACATGCCAGCGCGACGAGAAACCCACGCGTGCAGAGGTTTCCGGGACGATCAGCAGGGCGATCAGCAGGACGGCGTAGAGCGCGAGGGTGATCTCGTAGATCAGGAACCGTGGGGCCGGGGCGTACTGCACCAGGATTCCGGCCACCGCGACCCCGCCGGCCAGGCCGATCGCCGGGGCCGCGCCGCTGATCGCCGATCCGGTCTTCGCCGACGGCTGCATGTCGACGACGGTCGCGGTGAGGGTGCCGATCGCGGCGCCGGTGGCGAGGCCCTGCAGGGCGCGCGCGGCCATGAGGGTCCCCACGCCGTCGGCGACGAGAAACAGCACCATGCTGATGATCAGCAACGCGAGCGCGCCGGCGAGCACGGGGCGGCGCCCGATGTGATCGGACAGTGATCCCACCGACAGCAGGCTGATCAGCATCGTCACCACGTAGATCGCGAACACCAGGGTCAGGGTGAACGACGAGAATCCCCACAACTCCTGGTAGACGGGGTACAGCGGGGATGGTGCGGCCGAGGCGAACAGCACCATCACGAGCGTCGTCGTGACCACCCAGAACGCGCGGTGGGGGTGCAGCCGTGACATCTGTCCTCCAAAAGCAAAGGTATTTGCGTTAGTGATGACGCTATCCGGAGACGAACCCTTAAAGCAACGCAGTTTGCAATAATTGATTCCATGCGCGCAGCGGCATGGTCGGCAGACACCGACGACGTGACCGATCCCACCGGGGCGGACCCCGTAGATGGGGCAGGCGACACCGACGGGACGGGATCGCACGGTGCCCGCCGTCCCGGTGGGCGCAGCGCCCGCGTCCAGCAGGCCGTGTACTCGGCGGTCGGTGAACTCGTCGGCCGTGGGCACCGCGACACCATGACGATCCCGCAGGTCGCCGAGATCGCCGGGGTCAATCCCACCAGCATCTACCGCCGCTGGGGATCGATCACCGCCCTGCTGGAAGAGGTCGCCGTCGCCGTGCTCAGCCGCGGCGAGGACATCCCCGACACCGGAACCCTCCGCGGCGACCTCGATGCCTGGGCGTCGATCATCGGCGCCGACATCACCCGGCCCCGGCGCCGGGCGTACCTGCGTGCGCTGGTCAACTCGCGTGACGAACCCGTCGAGGTCTGCCCGTGCTGGGAGATCCGCCGCGAGCAGGCCTCGACCATGGTCGAGCGGGCCCGTGCCCGTGGCGAGTCCACCCCGACGGTGATGGCGATCCTGTGCCACATCATCGCGCCGCTGTATCACCACGTGGTGTTCGGGATGCCGATCGACGACGAATTCGCGGTCGGACTCGCCGAGGACACCATGCGGATGGCCGTCGGCGGCTAGGCTCGGCCCGCATGAAGCATGTGCACTCGTTCACCGAGGATGTGCTGTCCGATCTGGACGCCGTGGGGGTGGCCGCGGCCATCGCCGCCGGTGACATCTCGGCCACCGAGGCGGTCGACGCCGCCCTCGCCCGGATCGACCTGGTCAACCCGCACCTCGACGCGGTCGCCGTCGACGACCGGGAACGCGCTCGCAAACGTGCCGCCGACGAGACCTATGCGCCGGGGGTGTTCGCCGGGGTGCCCTCGATCATCAAGAACAACACCCTGTTCGCCGGACTCCCGACGCGACACGGCTCCGCGGCCGTCCCCGAGCGTGCGGCCACCGCGAACGAACCGTTCACCGAGCAGCTGCTCGCCACGGGGGTCAACCTGGTGGGCGCGTCGACGCTGCCCGCGTTCGGGTTGACCGCCACCACCGAGTTCGTCGACCGCGACCCCACCCGCAACCCGTGGGACACCGACTTCTCGTGCGGGGCGTCCTCGGGCGGGTCGGCGGCACTGGTCGCGGCCGGAGCGCTGCCGATCGCACACGCCAACGACGGCGGCGGATCGATCCGCATCCCGGCAGCGGCCTGCGGACTCGTCGGGCTCAAACCCAGCCGCAATCGGGTGGTGCCGTCCCCGGAGGGGGAGTCGATGCCGATCGACCTGATCTCCAACGGTGTGCTGACCCGCAGTGTGCGAGACACCGCCCACTTTCTCGCCGACGCCGAACGCTTCCGGCCCGCACCGGATCTGCCGCCGGTGGGGTTGGTGGAGGGGCCGTCGCAGCGGCGATTGCGGATCGCGATGCTCACCGAACCGCTCACCGGGCAACTCCTCGACCCGGACACCCAGCTCGGTCTGACCGAGGCCGCCGAGTTGCTCGAAAGCCTGGGACATCGAACCGAATTCGTCCCCGTCCCGGTGGAACGCGACTACGTCGACCAGTTCACCGCCTACTGGGCGATGCTGGCGTTCGCGCTCGACCGGTTCGGGAAACGCATGATCGACAAGGACTTCGACCGTTCTCGGCTCGACCCGTTCACCCGGGGACTGTCACGGCGTTTTCTGCGATCGTTCTGGCGGACACCGTCGGTGCTACGCGCTCTCAAGAAGTCGACGGCGCACTTGCGGGAGACCTTCACCCAGTTCGACGCCGTGTTGTCGCCGACCCTGGCCCACACCACCCCAGAGATCGGATATCTCGATCCCGGTGGGGATTTCGACGAGATCTTCTCCCGGCTCATCCGCTACGTCGCGTTCACCCCGGCCAACAACACCTCCGGCACACCGGCGATCAGCCTGCCATTGGCCCGCACGTCGACGGGATTGCCGCTGGGAATCCACTTCTCGACCGATCTCGGAGACGAGCGCACCCTGCTCGAGCTGGCCTACGAGCTCGAGGCGGCGGCTCCCTTCGCGCGGATTCAGGACGCGGTGTAGAACCGAACGCCGCGAACACCGGAGGGTGACGGCGGTCGCCGGCGTGTGTCGCTGCCCGCCACAGGACGCACCGGGGCCGCAACACCTCGAGAGGTCTTGCGGCCCGGGGACTTTGGTATCGACCTGGGTCGGCCGGTCAGTGGTGCGCGACCTCCTGCTCGGCGCCCACGCCGGTGATCGAACGGACCTCCATCTCCGCATTGCGTTCGGGCGTGCCGCGATCCGACGGCGCGGTCAGGGTGCCGATGATGCCGAGCGCGAAGGCCAGCGGGATCGACACGATGCCGGGGTTCTCCAGCGGGAACCAGGCGAAGTCGGAACCGGGGATCATCGAGGTGGCCTTGCCGGAGACGGCAGGGGAGAAGACGATCAGAAGGAGCGTCGATCCCAGACCGCCGTAGATGCTCCACAGGGCACCACGGGTGTTGAAGCGCTTCCAGTACAGCGAGTAGATGATGGTCGGCAGGTTCGCCGCGGCGGCGATGGCGAAGGCCAGCGCCACCAGGAAGGCGACGTTCTGACCGTTGGCCAGGATGCCCAGGACGATGCCTACGACACCGAGAGTGATTGCTGCGTAACGTGATACACGAACCTGGTCGTCTTCGGAGCACTTGCCGCGTTTGATCACGCTTGCGTAGATGTCGTGGGCGAACGATGCCGAAGCGGTGATCGTCAGGCCGGCGACGACGGCGAGGATGGTGGCGAAGGCGACGGCGGCGATGATGCCGAGCAGCACCGTGCCGCCGAGTTCGAAGGCCAGCAGCGGGGCCGCTGCGTTCTCCTTGCCGGCCGCGGCGAGGATGCGGTCCGGGCCCACGATCGCTGCGGCGCCGTAGCCCAGGATCAGGGTGAACAGGTAGAACGCACCGATCAGGGCGATGGCCCAGACCACCGAGCGGCGGGCCTCCTTCGCGGTGGGAACGGTGTAGAAGCGCATCAGCACGTGCGGCAGACCAGCGGTGCCGAGCACCAGTGCGATGGCCAGGGAGATGAAGTTGATCTGCGATTGCAGCGACCCGCCGTACTTGGCGCCGGGGGCGAGAACGTCACGGGCGGCGACCTTCTCGCTGCTCGATCCGCTGATGGCCTGCTGCGCGCTGCCGAGGATGTCGGAGACGTTGAGACCGAACTTGGCGAGCACCATCAGGGTCATCGCGGCGGCACCGGCGATGAGCAGGACCGCCTTGATGATCTGCACCCAGGTGGTGCCCTTCATACCACCGACGAGCACGTAGACGATCATCAGCGCGCCGACCACGGCGATCACGATGGACTGTCCGGTGCGCGACTCCACGTCGAGCAGCAGGGCGACCAGTCCGCCGGCGCCGGCCATCTGGGCGAGCAGGTAGAACACGCTCACGGCGAGGGTCGAGATCGCCGCGGCGAGCCGCACCGGGCGCTGCTTGAGCCGGAAGCTGAGCACGTCGGCCATGGTGAACTTGCCGGTGTTGCGCAACAGCTCGGCCACCAGCAGCAGGGCCACCAGCCAGGCGACGAGGAAGCCGATCGAGTAGAGGAAGCCGTCGTATCCGTAGACGGCGATGGCGCCGGCGATGCCGAGGAAGCTGGCCGCCGAGAGGTAGTCGCCGGCGATGGCGATCCCGTTCTGGGGACCGGAGAAGCCGCGACCCCCGGTGAAGTAGTCGGCGGCGGAGGAGTTGTTGCGGCTGGCCCGGATCACCACGAACATCGTGAACGCCACGAAGGCGACGAAGATCGCGATGTTGGCGACGGGGTTGCCGACGGCGCCGGCGGCGAGTGCGGTCATCGGGTTGCCTCACTTTCCATCTCGGCGCGGATCGCGGCGGCCTGCGGGTCGAGGTCGCGGTTGGCGAAGCGCACGTAGGCGAAGGTGATCGCGAAGGTCGTCACGAACTGCAGCAGACCCAGGATCAGACCGAGGTTGATGTTGCCCCAGACCGGTGTCGCCATGAAGTCGTGGGCGAAGGCGCCCAGCAGGACGTAGACGGCGTACCACAGCAGGAAGAACGCGGTCATCGGGATCACGAAGCGCAGCAGTGAACGCTTGAGATTCCGGAACTGCGGACTCGCCTGCATGGCGATGAACTGTTCGCCTGTCGGCGTCGGCGGTGGCGGCGTCACCGTCGCGTCTTGTTCTGCAGTGGACACGAGTTCCTCCAAAGCTGTGATGGTTGTTGGACACAGATTCCACTGAGTCACAGATCACACACAATGGGGTGTCGTGGGTCACACGACGAAGCCGGTGATCTGTGCGCCGGACGGTCGGTGCCGACCGACGAACGGTCGGTGGCGGGCGGTGATAGAACTGGGCGATGCGCCTGCTCTGGGATCAGCACGCCTGCCTGCCGTTGCAGCCCGACGCCGACGTCGAGCCGCTGACCCGATTCGCCCGGCCCGGCCCCACCTATGTCTCGGTCAACGTCGGGTACTCGCCGCAGACCTTCGCCGACTCCGCACTGCTGCTCGACCGGTTCCGCGCAGGTGTCACCGCCCATCCGGGGCTGCGCCTGATCACCGACGCGGCCGATGTCGATACCGGCAGCGAACAGATCGCGATCGGGTTCGACCTCGAGGACTTTAACCCGCTCGACGGCGACCTCGACAACGTCGCGATGTTCGTCGACCTCGGGGTGCGCACCCTGCTTCCGTCGTACAACCACGGCAACCGCGCCGGCTGCGGCTGCCTCGACACCGACGACACCGGCCTGACCGCGTGGGGACGCGACCTGGTGGCGGAGATGAACCGGTCCGGGATGGTGCCCGACGGCTCCCATTGCAGTGCCCGTACCGGCCTGGACATGTGCGAGGTCTCCACCAGGCCGGTCATCTACAGCCATTCCTGCATGCGGTCGGTCTGGGAGCATCCCCGCAACATCACCGACGACCAGGCCCGCGCCTGCGCGGACACCGGCGGCGTCGTGGGGATCACCGGCGTCGGGATCTTTCTGGGACCCAACACCCCCGACCTCGACGCGATGGTCCGCCATCTCGAGTACGCCGTCGAGCTGATCGGCATCGACCACGTCGGCGTCAGCACCGACCACTCCTTCGACGCCGCCGACTTCCTCGACGAGATCCGCAACCACCCGGATTCCTTCGACGAGTCCTACACCCGCTGGGGCGACATCCGATGGATGCAGCCCGAGACCTTCATCGGCCTCGATGCCCACCTGGCCGATCGGGGCTGGTCCGACGCCGACATCACCGCCGTCCTCGGCGGCAACTTCCGCAGGGTCGCCGAGCAGTCCTGGTGAGACATCGGAGCTGGTTGCGGACAGTTGCCTCCCGCCTGACGGCTCGGTGACCGTTACGGTGATTGAGCCGGTACCGAGCGTAGCGAGGCACCGTGTCGAAATCTTCGCGGGCCGATGTCGGTTCTGGTTGCGGACATTGTTGTCTCGCTGGGTTTCGACTCGGGTCCTCGCGGTGCTCGGTCCCGGCTCAACCATCGAAAATGGTGGTTGTGCAGGATGGTGGGTTCGATGGAGGGTAGATCAGTGAGCTTCTCGGCTCTCGAAAAGTGTGGTGGTAGTTTGTGGTTGGGATTCCGTTGGTGATTGAGCCGGTACCGAGCGTAGCGAGGCACCGTGTCGAAATCTCTGCTACTCGACGTCGGATGCTCGGTCCTGGCCCTACCGTCGAAGAATGTGGGGCAGGGTTGTTTACGGTGATTGAGCCGGTACCGAGCGTAGCGAGGCGCCGTGTCGAGATCTTCGCGGGCCGATGTCGGTTCTGGTTGCGGACATTGTTGTCTCACTGGGTTTCGACTCGGGTCCTCGCCTGGCGGCTCGGTCCCGGCTCAACCATCCAAAGATGTTGTGGTAGTGAGATATTTAGCTCGCCACGTTGATCTATCTGCTTCTGGGGTATCCAAAGTGATTGTGGTAGTGCGGTGTTGAGTTGGTTACGGTGATTGAGCCGGTACCGAGCGTAGCGAGGCGCCGTGTCGAGATCTTCGCGGGCCGATGTCGGTTCTGGTTGCGGACATTGTTGTCTCACTG
>NZ_JBSFRM010000025.1:55565-73111 GCF_053589235.1 Gordonia sp. NPDC003376
CGGGTCCTCGCCTGGCGGCTCGGTCCCGGCTCAACCATCCAAAGATGTTGTGGTAGTGAGATATTTAGCTCGCCACGTTGATCTATCTGCTTCTGAGGCATCCAAAGTGATTGTGGTAGTGCGGTGTTGAGTTGGTTACGGTGATTGAGCCGGTACCGAGCGTAGCGAGGCACCGTGTCGAAATCTCTGCTGCTCGACGTCGGAACCGGTTGCGGAAACCCTATTCCGGCAGCCGCTCCACGCCCATGCCCACCCGCTCCGGGACGTGCATCCGGGCGAAGGTACGGGCCAGGTCGCGGGGGATGCCCCGCCGGGTCGCGAGACTCACCGCCACCATCGTCGCGAACGCCAGGGGCACCGTCACCGCGGCGGGATAGCCGATGATGACGGCCGGCCATCCGCCGAGTGCCTCGTCGTCGATCACCCCGGCGATCGCCAGCGACGTCGCCAACCCCGACGACACCCCGCCGACGACGAGTCCGGAGATCGCGCCGGCCGGGGTGAGTCCCCGCCACCAGATCCCCAGGATCAGCAGCGGACACAGCGTCGACGCGGCGACCGCGAACACCAGACCCACCGTCCGTGACAGTTCCAGGGAGGTGGCGGCCAACGACAGGATCACCGGGATCACCCCGCCGATCACCGCGGCGATCCGGAAGTCTCGGATGCGTCCGGACAACACGTCCGTCGACAACGAGCCGGCCACGCTCACCAGCAGCCCCGACGACGTCGCGAGGAACGCCGCTATCGCCCCGGCTGCGACGAGCGCGCCGAGGAACTGCCCGGCGAACCCGCTGATCGCGGCCGACGGCAACAGCAGTACCGCGGCGTCGGCGGTCCCGGTGATGAGCAGTTGTGGCACATAGAGTCTCGCGAACACCCCGAGCAGCAGCGGGAACAGGTAGAACAGGCCGAGCAGGGCGATCACGGTGAGCGCGGTGCGGCGCGCGGTCCGCCCGTCGGGGTTGGTGTAGAACCGCACCAGCACATGCGGCAATCCCATCGTCCCCAGGAACGTGGCGATGATGATCGAATACACCTGGTACAGCGGATGGGCGCCACCCAGCCCGCCACCGGTGGAGATCCACGACGCCCCGGTCGTCGGTGCACCGGCGACGACCGGGGTGGCCGCGTCGGCGTCGAGGTGGATGACGGTGCCCTCGCCCAGCGTGTACGTGCCCGGGCGGCCGATGGCCGCGTCGACGACGGACCGGTCGTCGAGCACTCCGGTGACCCGGACCCCGTCGGTCTCGGTCACGGTGACCACCGTCGGGGTGGTCACGTCGACGGTCGTGGCCTGACCGACGTGCGGTGGCGCGGGCTCGCCGACCGGCTGCCGGTCGCCGAGGAACACCACCACGAGCGCCAGGGCGGGCACACCGATCGCGGTCAGTTTGAGCCAGTACTGGAAGGCCTGCACAAAGGTGATCGACCGCATTCCGCCGCCGACCACGTTCACCACCACGATCAGCCCCACCGCTACCGCGCCCACCCAGATCGGGACGCCGAGAAGGATGTTCAGGGTGAGTCCGGCACCCTGGAACTGCGGGATCAGATACAGCACGCAGACACACACCACGACGCACATCGCGGCCAACCGGGCCGGTCGCGACGACAACCGGAACTCGGTGAAGTCCGGGACCGTGTACGCACCGGAACGTCGCAGCGGTGCCGCCACGAACAACAGCAGACCCAGGTATCCCGCGGTGAATCCGACCGGATACCACAGTGCGTCGGCCCCGTACTTGGCGACGAGCCCGGCGACACCGAGAAATGATGCCGCCGAGAGGTATTCGCCGGAGATCGCGGCGGCATTCCAGCGCGAACCGACCGCGCGGGAGGCCACCAGGAAATCGGAGGTGGTGCGGGCGAACCGCCCGCCGTACGCGCCGATCACCAACGTCACGCCGGCGGCGAGCAGCAGTGCCATCCCGGTGAGTGCATCCGAGCCCGACATCAGCGGGGACCCTCGTCGTCGACGACGCCCATGAAGTCGCGTTCGGCCTGCTCGGCGAGTCGTACGTACAACCGGCCCGCCCCGTAGAGCACCGGATAGAGCAGCACTCCGAGGACCAACCAGGACAACCGGATTCCGACGACCGAGTACTCGACGAGGGTGGGGAACACCAGACCGGCCACCGGGATCAGCGCGATCAGCGCGGTCAGGCTCACCCCGAGGCGCAACGCCAGTCCGAGTTGGGCGCGCATCAGCCCGCGGACCAGGGCATCACCCACCTCGGTCTGCTCCTGGACCTCCACCCGGGTTCGCACCATTCGCGCACCGCGACGTCGCGCGAGGACGACGCGTTCGCGGTGCGGCTGCTCGGGTGGCCGGGTCATCCCCGATCGTCTCCGGATCGGTAGGAACGCATCGGATCCCGGATCAGCCGGTCCTTGAGTTCGCGGACCTGGCGTCGGCTCACCGGCAGTTCGGTGGCCTCCGAGGCGCCGTTGGCGCGCACGCACACCACCGTCCCCGATCCGGCGGTGCGTAACCCGGTGACCATCGGCAACGCCACCAGATACGACCGGTGGACCCGGGCGAAACCATGTTCCTGCCACCGTGATTCGAGGGTGGACAGCGGGATGCGCACCAGATGCGCGCCCTGCACCGAGTGTAGCCGGGCGTAGTCGCCGACGGCCTCCACCCAGGAGATGCTGTCGCGCCGCACCAGCGACGTCACGCCGCCGAGCTCGACAGGGATCACGTCGTCGTCGGGGCGGGTGGTCTCCGCGGGGGTCTCCGGTACCGGCGCCGACCGTGCGGCGGCGACCCGCTCCACGGCCTGCGCGAGCCGTTCGGTGCGCAGTGGTTTGAGCAGATAGTCGACCGCGCCCACCTCGAAGGCGTCCACCGCGCGGTCGTCGTGGGCGGTCACGAACACCACCGCGGGAGGTGAGCTGAGTTTGCCGAGCACCGTGGCCAATTCGATCCCCGACAGCCCGGGCATGTTGATGTCGAGGAACACCGCGTCGATCGGGTGGTCGTTGAGTTCGCGCAGGGCGTGGGTGGCGTCACCGGCCTGGTAGACCTGTCCGATCTCCGGGTGCCGATCGAGCAGGTAGGCGAGCTCGTCGAGGGCGGGCCGTTCATCGTCGACCGCGAGCACGGTGAGGGTCATCGTCGGTTCACTTCCATCCTCGTCACACCCGCACTCCAGCACGGAACTTCGGTACCCGCATGCCGACCTTGGTACCCGCTCCGATCCCGGTGTCGACCACAAGACCGTAGTCGTTGCCGAATGCCGCGCGCAGCCGATGGTCGACATTGGTCAGGCCCACATGTGCGCCCGACGACTCGCTGCGTGACTGTTCCGCGGGCGGGTCGAGGGCGTCGATGTCGCCGGACCGCAACAGTTCCGGGTCCATGCCGACGCCGTCGTCCTCGACGGTGATCACACAGTCCGATCCCTCGTCGCGGGCGATGATGGTGATGGTCCCGCCACCCTTGGCGGCCAGGCCGTGGCGGACGGCGTTCTCCACGAGCGGCTGCAGAGCAAGAAACGGCAGGACGACGCCGAGTACCTCGGGTGCCACCTGCAACCGCACCTCCAGGGACGGACCGAACCGGGCCCGCTCGAGGGTGAGATAGCGGTCGATGTTGCGCAGTTCGTCCGACAGCAGCGTGAACTCGCCGGCCGCGCGGAACGAGTAGCGGGTGAAGTCGGCGAAGTCGACGATCAGCTCGCGGGCCCGGTCGGGGTCGGTGCGGACGAACGACGCGATCGTGTTGAGTGCGTTGTAGATGAAGTGCGGGCTGATCTGGGCGCGCAGCGCGAGCACCTCGGCACGGTCGAGCCGGGCCCGGGATGCGTCGAGCTCGGCGAGCTCGATCTGGTTCGACACATACCGCGCGACCTCGGCGATGGCACCCAGCTTGCCCGGTCCGGGACGTCCCGCGGTGGCCACGACCAGCGCCCCGACGCCGGTGTCGTCGGCGATCAGGGGTTGCGCGATCAGTGCGCGCACGGGGGAGTCGGGTCCGCACGGATCGTTGACGAGCACGCGCCGCCCCCGTGTCACGGCGTCGGTGGCGGCGTCACCGGCCGCGTCGACGACCGGTTCGGCCCAGATCGGCGACTCGTCGGGATCGTGGGCGAGCAGCATCCCGGTGGCGTCGTAGAGTGCGACACCGTCGGCGGCGGTGAGCGAGCGCAGCGGTCCCAACGCGGTCCGCGCCGACTCCGCCGACAACCCACCACGCAACGACGTCGCCGCCTGCGACGCCGTGTGCAGTGCCTCGTGGACGGCGCGCTCGGTGGGGGTGGTCACCACTCGTCGGGTGCGGATCAGCACCACCAACCCGAGCACCACTCCCACGGCGACCACTGCGAGTGTCACCGCCAGACCGCTGGACATCGTTCCTCCTCGGCGTCCACTTCATGACGCCACTCCATCATTCCGTCTATCGGTCGGCTGATGCGCGATATCGATCGGAGTACGCGATCGGTATATTTCCGGCGTGCCGCGGTCGCGGCGAGGCGTGGGCCGGTAGGGCCCTGATGAAGAGGGGTGACGATGAGGGGACGGCTGTGGGGCACCATCGGGATGGTGGTGCTGGGTGCCACCGCACTCGCGGTGACGATGACCGGATGTGGGCAGCTGCCCTTCGGCAACGACGGTCCGCCGGTGTCGTCGGTGGCCGAGGGTGAGGACGCCGGCGGTGACGTGGACTTCGACGCCGCGATCGGCGACTGCGTCAAGCTGACCGGCAACAGTTTCAACGCCGAGATCGAGCACGCCGCCTGTGGGAAGGCGCCCGCGAACTATGTGGTGATCGCGAAGTCGCCGACCAAGGAGGCCTGCCCGTCGGACGCGGACTCCACGTACTACGTGACCCAGGGCGGTGAGCAGCAGGGTGCACTGTGTCTGGATCTGGACTGGGTGAAGGGTGAGTGCATGGCGGTACCGTCGTCGAGCCTCGGTGACGCCGAACATGTGGAGTGCACAGAGTCCGGCTCGGGGCTGACCACCGTCAGCCGCGTCCTCGCGATCATCCCGGGCACCATCGACGAGAACCGTTGTCCGGATGAGTCGACCCAGTACTACACCTACGAAGAGCGCAAGAAGCTGGTCTGCGTCGCCGAGGTCTGACCTGCCGGTGACGGCCCCGGCCGTCGGTCAATGGTGAAATGGTCACGTCCACAACCATTTTGCGACGTCGGATGGCGGCGGCCGAGGCGGTGTTCGTCCCACACGGTCCCGACTCGACCACCTGCTGGGAGATACGGCGGTCGGGTCGGGGTCGTTGGTTCACATGGGCACGGTGTGCGTGCCGAATGTGCGGCCGTGGTAGGTCAACGGGGACGCATCGGGATCGACCTCGAGATCGATCACCTCACCCAGCAGGATCTCGTGATCGCCCCCGGTGATGGTGCTCGCGACGCGACACGCGAGCCACACCGCATTGCCGTCGATCGACGGGACGTCGGCTCGCGGCCGCCAGCTGACGGTCCCGAACTTGTCGGCTCCCTTCGCAGCGAAACGCAGTGCGAGATCGTCCTGTTCGGCACTGAGGATGTTCACGCCGAACACTCCTGTGCGGCGGATGAGGGCCAGACAGTCGGAGGTCTGCGCCATCGAGACCGCGATCAGCTGCGGCTCGACGGACAACGACATCAAGGCGCTGACCGTGGTGCCGTGCGGGCGGTCGTCGTCCATCGCGGTGATCACGCTGACCGGCGCGCACAGATGCGCCATGGCCTCACGGAACCCGTTGTCGAGGGCTGGTGTTGTGATGCTCATCGGGACGTCTCCTGAAAGGGATGCGGGCGATCAGGCGGAGATCCCGGTCTCTGCCCAGAATCGTTCGAACGACGAGGGCACGATGTCGGTGCCCCTGGTGACCTTTCCGTTCGAGAACCGGTGGGTCATCACCATGGTGATGTCGAGTTCTCGGTCGCCGAGCCGGCGGTAGGCACGCACGTTCGCGGTGACCAGTTCGTCGCCGATCACCTCGCAGTGGACGACCTCGTTGCGGGACTCGTCGAGGTCGGCCAGCACACCGAACGCCTCGAGGAACTCCGCCTTGCTGTAGAGACGCTGGGTGCCCTCGAGGGTGAATCCGGCCCACGTCATCGTGTCGTCGTACAGGTTCACCAGCGGCATCGGGTCACCGGCGTCGGCGGCGGCGAATGCGTCCTTGAGGGCCTGTGCGTTCTGCTCGCTCATCTGTTGACTTCCTCCCAATCGGTGCGAGATCCGGGTGATCTCTGTGGTGCCGATCACTCTCCGGCATGTCGGCGGGGCGTTGAACCGTCGGACTACGTGATCTTCGACGGTTCACGCGGGCGCCGGCCGAATTCGACATCCGTGCTGGTCGCGGCCTTGTCGCCGAGGTGGCACGGTGGTGTGGAGAGCATCATGGCGGGTCGGTCTGACACATCTTGACCACCACGGTTGCGCCGTTCGCATCCACGATGGAAAGTGACGTGGATCTCTTTGATGGAGGTGTCGTGAACGCAGACGAATGGTCCGAGATCCGGAGATGCCACGCCGAGGGCGAGTCGATCAAGGGGATCGCCGAGCGCCTGGCGATGTCGCGCAACACGGTGCGCAGGGCATTGGCGCTCTCGGCCCCGCCGGAGGACCATCGTCGCCGGCGCGGCTCGGTGACCGACGACGTCGACACCCGAATCCGTGATCTCCTGGCCGACTCGCCGGATATGAGCATCGCCGATATCGGACGGCGATTGCAGTGGAAACACTCGCGGACCGTGCTCGCACGGCGGGTCCGCGCCATCCGAGAAGAGATGGACACCGCCCATCCGGCCTCGGCGAGCGCCGGCGTCGCCCTGCCGCAGCAGGCGACGAGCTTCGTGGGCCGGCGTGAGGAACTGAGACTGCTCCGCGGGCTCCTCGGGGACCACCGGCTGATCACGGTCACCGGCTCCGGCGGGATGGGGAAGACCAGACTGGCGACCCAGGCGGCCTGGGAATTCCGAAGGGCATTCGCCGACGGCGTCCGCTTCATCGGGTTCTCGTCCGTACGCGGCGATCACCTTCTCGCGCAGACCGTGTGCGACGCACTGGGACTGGACAACCGCGATGCCGCGGGTCAGTCCGCGGAGAGCTCGCTGCTGGACCATCTGCAGCACAAGCGAATGCTCCTGGTACTCGACAACTGTGAACACGTCGTCGACGGTGCAGCCGAGCTGATCGGCCGGATACTGGAGTCCACCAAAGGGATTCGGATCATTGCGACGTCCCGCGAATACCTTGCGTTGTCGGGCGAGTACGTCTTCGGCCTCCAGTCGCTGCCGACCCACGACCAGGGGTCCGGAGCGATCGAGTTGTTCGTCCGTCGCGCCGACGCGGTGCTGTCCGGGTTCGACGTCGACGACGACAATGTCGATGACATCCGACGGATCTGCGAGCGGCTCGACGGGGTACCGCTGGCCATCGAACTCGCCTGTACCCGGTTGACGCTGCTGTCCGTCCACGATCTGGCCGGGCTGCTCGACAGTCGGGTGCTCTCGGTGAGCCGGGGATCCCGCGATCGTGTGTCCCGGCATCGCAGCCTTCAGGCGACGATCGCGTGGAGCCATGAACTGTGCAGTGCACCCGAACAGGAGCTGTGGGCCGCCTTGTCGGTCTTCGTCGACGGGTTCGATCTCGATGCCGCGCGTGCGGTGTGCGCAGTTCCCGCGGAGGGCTCGTCGGGAATCGATGACGATGACATCACCGACGCGATGACGGCCTTGGTGTCGAAGTCGGTGGTGCTGCGCGAGACCGCCGACGGCCGGGTGCGGTTCCGGATGCTGGAGTCGATCCGCGAGTACGGCGCAGCGGATCTCACCGCCCAGCAACGCCATCGGACGATGATCCGCTTCATCGACTGGGCGCTCGGGATCATCCGGGAGTCCGCCCGGCAGTGGTGTGGCCCCAGGCAACTCGAATGCGCCGACGCGGTCCGCCGCAACCGCGGAAACCTCAGGGCCGCAATCCACCTGGCGCTGACCGATGTCACGTTGCGTCCCTACGTGTCCGCCGTGGCGGAGACCCTCGGCTCGGCACCGTTCCTCTGGGCGTGCGGAATCGGCATCCGGGAACACCGGATGTGGATGACACAGATCCTCGACCTCCCCGACATCGACTCCGTCGTGTTCGGGCGGCTCCTCGGGGTGCTGGGACTGGTCCAGACCTTGCAGGGTGACCGGGATTCGGCGGAGTTCACCCTACGACGTGCCGCCGAGATCGCCGACGCGGGCAATGATCGTCAGACCGCGGTGTTCGTGGTGCATCTCAGCGGTCTCAAGGCGTACTTCGCCGGTGACTTCGAGCGAGCCGAGACGCTGTTCGACACGGCGGCCGAGGGCTACCGGACGCTGGGGACGGGCTCGGAGAAGACGGCGATGCTGCGCATCCATCAGGGAATGCTGTTCGCGTCGATCCTCGATGTGCAGGCTGCTGCCGCGGTCTTCGGGGAGGTGTACGAGGATTCCATGGCGGCCGGCGACACTTGGTTCAGGTCCTATGCGACATATGGATTGGGTCTGGCGGCGTGGCTCGCCGGCGACCACGAGTCGGCAGAACGACTGGCCCGGGAAGCACTCGGGGGGCACCGCGCATTCGACGACATGGTGGGCACCACCCTCATGACCGACCTTCTGGGTTGGTCGTTGACGGGGCTCGGACGTGCGGAGGCGGAGAAGGCGGCGGTGCTGTTGGGTGCCGCGTCCACCATCTGGGGGAGCTTCGGGCAACAGCTGTACGGCTCCGAGCACTGGAATTCGCTGCGGTGTACGGCGCTTGATGCCGCTCACGCACAGCTGTCGCGGGCGTCGTTCACCGCGGCCTGGGATCGGGGGCGGGCGATGTCGAGTACCGAACTACTGGACTTCGTGTTCGGTGGCCCGGAACGGTCATCTGCCGACGACACGACCGACCATCCTGTGCTGCACCGGCTGTCGCCCCGAGAGGAAGAGGTCGCGGAGATGGTCGCGGCCGGGATGACGAACCGCGAGATCGCCGAGCGTCTCGTGCTGTCGGTGCGGACCGTCGAAGGGCATGTCGAGCATGTTCTGCGGAAGTTGTGCGTGGAGCGTCGGGCCGAGGTGGCCGGGGCACTGTGAACGATGGCGGCCCGGCGACCTCGCGTTGTGGCGCACGGTCGCCGGGCCGACACGGTGATCACACCTTGCTCATCGCCCCGGCGTCGATCGGGAGGGCCACACCGGTGACATACCGGGTGGCATCGGAGGCCAACCACACCACCGCGGCCGAGATGTCGGACGGCTCGAGCCAGGGGATCGGGAGCAGATTCATCCCGGTCTGACACGCGTCACGGAAGTCGTCATGGGTGGGGTGTTCCAGATCGGGACGGAACAACCGGTACATGTCCTCGTGGTCGATCATGTCGGTCAGCACCGAGCTCGGGTGAATCGAATTGCAGCGGATGCTGTGTGCACTCAGCTCGTTGGCCGCGGTCCGGGCCAGCCCGGTCACCCCGTGCTTGGCGGCGACGTAGTGGGCGAAGTTCGGGAAGCCCTGCAGGCCACCGGTCGAGCTGATCAGGATGATCGACCCGCCCTCGCCCTGCGCGATCAGATGGGGGACGGTGGCGCGCATGGTTTTCCACACACCGCTGAGGTTGATGGCGATCATCTCGTCCCACTGCTCCTCGGTCAGTTCGTGGAGCGGAGCCGACGAGAAGATGCCCGCATTCGCCACAACAGTGTCCAGCCGGCCCAACTCGGCGATACCGGCGGCGACGGCGTCCTCGAGCTGTGCGAGTTCACGCACGTCGACGACGGCCGTGTGGGCGCGACGCCCGGCCTTCTCGATGTGGCGGGCGGTCTCGTCGAGTTCGTCCGGTGTGCTCCCCCGGTAGGTGGTGGTGGCGGGCTTGGCGCAGATGTCGAGGGCGATGACATCGGCGCCCTCCTCGGCGAGACGGATCGCATGGGAACGGCCCTGGCCGCGTGCGGCGCCGGTGACGAGGGCGACCTTGCCTTCGAGTGACTTCATCGGGATTCCTCCAGTGGTCGGGTCATATCGAGAATCGTTCGGATGTGGGCAGTCAGATGTGGTCAGTCAGAAGGGCTCTACGCGTTGGCATATCCCGGGATGATGGCCGGTGCGGCCTCCACCAGCGTGACGCGATCGATCAGCGCATGCTGGGTGGCGACGGCGGCGTCCCGGACGCACCGGCCCAGCGCGCTCGGAACGCGAACGGTGGCACTGCCCGCCCAGCGGTGAGCGAATGTCACGACGTCGCCGGCGACCTCCTGAACCCAGGTGGCGGCCTGGCGCATCCGCGCACGCTGCTCGTCGTCCAGGGCGATCCCGGCGTCGACGGTGGCCTGCGCGTCACCGAACACCTCGTACACAAAGGCCTGCGCCGCACGGAACTGCGCCTCGTGGCGGGCGAAGTCGATTCGGAAGAGGTCGGAGTCACCCACCGGCCCGTCGTATCCCGGGCGGATCTTGCCCGCGGTGATCCGGGCGATCTCCTCCAGGGCGCGCTGCGCGAGACCCAGGGCGACCGGTGCGTGACCGCCGACACCGATGCCGAAAAGGCCGAGTTGGTAGACGGTTTCGGGACGCACCGGCACCGTGGAGAATGTCTCCATGGTGAAGCGCTCGGGGACGAACACATCGGCGACCCGGTAGTCGTAGGAACCGGTTCCGACCAACCCCATCACGTTCCAGTTGCCCTGGAACTCCACCTGATCACGCGGGATGAACGAGATGCGCATCTCGGGTTCACCGTTGGCGTCGAGGACCGGGTCGCCGGCCTCGTCGTAGACCACGAAACCGGCACCGATGTGCGTGGCGTGGGCCGATCCGCTGGCGAACTGGAAGCGACCGGACACCCGGAATCCACCCCCGACGCGGACCCCTCGGCCGGTGGGCACGATCATGCCCGCGGTGATCGCCTTGTGGGGTCCGTCCCACAGCTCCGCGGCGCCGGGCGTCGGCATGAATCCGACGGCCACGGCCGTGCTGCAGGAGTTGGCCATGAAGGCCCATCCGGTGGAGCCGTCCGCCCGCGACAGTTCCTGGATGACCTTGAACGCGGTGACGATATCGGCACCGGCGCCGCCGTACTCCTGCGGAACCAGCATCCAGAACAGGCCCGAATCCTTGAGCGCCTCGACGACGGGTGCCGTGATCGTCGTGGTCTTCTCGATCTCGTCGGCCTCGCGTTCGACGATGGTCGCGACCGCGACGGCACGCTCGAGGAGGTCGGTACGAAGGTCGGACGCTGCGGCCGGTGCGAGCGGGGCGGTGATGGTCATGCGATGTCCTTCAGACGATGCGGATATGATGTGAGTCACATTCCCGCATCCCTGGTGCCCGCCGCAGCGGGGACATTACGTGGTCCGGTACGTGGTCACCCCGGACACGGATGCCCGACACCGCATACGGATGCCCGACACCGCACCTGGACATCGGGGTCCGGACACGGAAAGATCCCGTACCGGAAAGTCTTCCGGTACGGGGCCTCTCTGGTTCATCGGTCAGTTGGCGTTGTCGCGCAGCTCCCGCCGCAGGATCTTGCCGGTGACGGTCTTCGGCAGTTCGCCGACGACGTCGATCTGGCGGGGGTACTTGTAGGCGGCGAGTTGGTCTTTGCAGTAGGCGATCAGCTCGTCGGGGTCTACTGTTTGGCCTTCGCGCAGTGAGACATACGCTTTGACCGTTTCGCCGCGGTACTCGTCGGGCACACCGACCACCGCTGCCTCGCGCACCGCCGGGTGCGTGTAGAGGACGTCCTCGACCTCGCGTGGCCACACCTTGTAGCCGGAGGCGTTGATCATGTCCTTCTTGCGGTCGACGACGTAATACCAGCCGTCGGCATCCATGAATCCGACGTCTCCGGTGTGCAGGGCTCCACCGGGGATCGATTTCGCCGTGGCCTCCGGCTTGTTCCAATACCCGGGAACCACTTGGGGTCCCGACGTCAGGAACTCGCCGACCTCCCCGACGGG
Organism: Gordonia sp. NPDC003376; assembly: GCF_053589235.1. Classification (NCBI taxonomy): domain Bacteria; kingdom Bacillati; phylum Actinomycetota; class Actinomycetes; order Mycobacteriales; family Gordoniaceae; genus Gordonia; species Gordonia sp. NPDC003376. Next base: position 67,502 of record NZ_JBSFRM010000025.1, read on the forward strand.
CACGTCGTCGCCGTTCTCGTCGACGATGCGGACGACGGTGTTGAACACGGGGACGCCGACCGAGAGCGCACCGGAGACCGGGTCGACCGGGGCGCGCATCCCGAGCGGTACGGCGTGTGACGGCGAGTTGGTCTCGGTCAGCCCGTAGATGTTGTGGATGTAGGCGCCGAAGACCTGCTCGAGGCGATCCCCGACAGCGGGCGCGATGGGTGCCCCACCCGAGTAGAGCACACGAAGGCTGGTGAAGTCGTCGGGGGTGGCGCCGGGTGCGGCTGCGAGGGCGTTGAAGGCGGTGATCGCGCCGATGGTGAACACCGGCTTGTGCTCGCGGATGGCGTCGAGCATGACCGCCGGATCGAAGCGGTGGGCGAGGATCAGCGGCGCGCGGGTCAGCATCGCGAACATGACGTGCCCGACGAGACCGGTGATGTGGAACAGGGGTGCGATCCCGAGGATGGGTTCGCCGGGTTTGAGTCCGGTCCAGTCCCGGTAGGTCTGGGCGTTGAACGCGAAGTTCCCGTGGGTGTTCATGGCACCCTTGGGATTTCCCGTGGTGCCGGACGTGTAGGCGAGGACCGCGACGTCGTCGGCGGTCAGCGTCACGGGCGGCACGGCGGCACCCGCGTCGTGGTCGATGACGGTGACCAGATCGAGGGTGCCCTCGGGATGGGTGCGGGTCAGCCCGGCGAACAGTCGCTCGTCGTCGCGGGTCTGGAAATCCAGTGCCGAGCAGGTGATCACCGTGTGCACCGAGCCGGCGCCGGAATCGATCACCGGTTTGGCGACGTCGGTGTAGAGGTCGTCGAGGGTCAGCAGCGCGACGGCTCCGGAGTCGCCGAGTAGATAGGTGAGCTCGCGGGCCTTGTTCATCGGGTTGATCGCGACAGCGGTGCCGCCGGCCTTCCAGGCGGCGACCATGCCGATGACGAAGGCCGGGTTGTTCTGCACGTAGAGCGCGAGGCGGTCGCCGTCGCGGAATCCTCGGTCGCGCAGAATGACTGCGACTGCTCGTGCGGCGCGGTCGACGTCGGCGAAGGTCAGGTTGCCGTCGAAGTACTGCAGGAACACCTCGTCGGGGCTCGCGGTGACCGCGGCATCGAAGACGTCGAGTGCGGTGACGTACTCGACGGTGATGTCGGCGGGGGTGCCCTGCGGGTAGCGGGCCAGCCACGGCCGGTCGGCATAGACGGAGGTGGTCGTGCTCACTTGATCACCACCGGGTTGACCGGGGAGCCGCTGGCGTTGTGGATCTTGAGCGGTGCAGCGACATAGAAGAACTCGTAGACGCCGTCCTCGGCGCAGTCGGCTGCCAGCTTCTCCAGGTCGCAGATCTCGGTGAACGCGATACCCAGGTTGCGCATCAGGGCGTTGTGCAGCACCAGCGCCACACCGTTGTTCGGGTCGTGGGTGATCTCGTTGGCGATCGTGTCGGTCACCAGGTTGGGGATCTCCTTGTTCTGGAACCACTTCACCAGTTCCTCGGAGTACACCAGGCCGGGCTCGCAGAAGTCGCCGTAGAAGCCCTCCTCGTCGCGGAAGAACAGCTCGAGGTGGTTGGTGCGGATGATCAGGATGTCACGCGGACGGATCTCGATTCCTTGTGCGGCGGCGCACTTCTCGAGATCGGTGTGGTCGAAGGTCTCACGCGGGCCGAGGCACTCGACGCCGCGGTGGCGGGCCATGTCGAGCAGGATCGCGCGGCCGGCGATGCCCCGCTCGGCGATCGGCTCGACGCTGGCCTTGTCCAGGCCACCGATGGTGGTGCGGGCGTCGTAGCCGTTCCAGATCTTGCCGTCGTACCAGACGTGACCCAGCGCGTCGTACTGCGTGGAACCCTGCAGGAAGGCGTTGATCTTGTCGTCGGCGTAGTGCAGGCCGCCGGGGAAGGCCGGGCCGTCGCCACCGTCGTCCCAGTGGGACTCGTCGAGGATCATCTCGCGGGTGGCGGGGCTACGGCCCGGCCACACCGGGTCGCCGTTCGGGTCGCCGATGAGGCGCTGCAGCGTGAAGAGTGCGCCCTTGCGGATCAGCGATGCGCCGGCGAGGACCTGTTCGGCGGTGAGGTAGTTGAGGCTGCCGACCTCGTCGTCGGGGCCCCACTTGCCCCAGTTGCTGGGGGACTCGGCAAGCAGGTCGGTGAGCTCGGGAACGTCGTGCGAGGTGGTCATGGTGCGTATGCCTCCGAGATGCGGTGAATCGGGTCTGAACAGTTCGAGCGATCGTTCGGCTCTCGTTCAGTGAGATGAGGATCACAGACTTCTGGGGATACGTCAAGTGCCTGCACCGGGGCGATTCGGCGCAGGTTCTCGGAGGGAGTGTTCAGTCCGGTCTGTTCAGTCTGGCCGAACTCGGTGATGCATCATCGCCAGTGCCAGATCCGCGTACTCGGCGGCGACGTCGGCCGCGGTCTGCGGTCCGGTGGGGGAGAACCAGTAGGGCATGGCGATGCACATGGTGGCCACGGCCCGGGCGGTGCTGTGCGGGGTCCGGGTGGCGAAGTCCCCGGCCGCGACAGCCGCGGCTGCCGCGCGGTCGAGGCGATGCTGCACCGCGCGCCGGGTGTCGGCCACGCGAGAGCGGTCGGGTTCCTCGAGACTGCGCATCTCGGTGGCCACGATGAAGGCGAGGTCGCGCCGCTGGGCCTGGCACAGTGCCAAGGCCTCCACCATGTTCGAGAAACCTGTGACCGGATCGTCGGTTTCGGTTGCGGCAGCATCCATCCGCCAGTTCAGGTCGTCGAGCATGGCGTCGAAGAGGGCGACCAACAGGTGCTGTTTGCTGCGGTGGTGGTGATAGATCCCGGCGACGCTGATCCCGGCAGCGGTGGCCACCAGCCGCATCGTCGCACCGTGATAGCCGGTCTCGGTGAACACCTCGACGGCCGCCGCCAGGACGGGGTCGAGGTCGAGGGCGTCGAAGTGCCGCCAGTTGGCGTCGGCGGTCTCGGGCCGGGGACGCGGCGCGGGGGCGCCGGCATCGAACGTCAACAGTTCCGGGGCGCCGACACCGAGCGCCTCGGCGATCGCGGTGAGCCGATCAACCGTGACGGCCACCTTGTCGTTCTCGATGGCACTCATGGTGCCGACGCTCACGCCGAGTCGCCCGGCGAGGTCGCGCAGGGTGATCCCGGCGTTCTCCCGGGAGCGGCGCACGGCTGCGCCGACCGCATCGCGTTCAGCCACGCTGAACAACATACGGGACACCGGGCGGGTCTGTCGGGTTTCCGTGACAGAGGAGCGTCCGACTTCGTACACTCACGCACGCGATGTCGAACCCACCTGAGACCCCTGCTCCGCCGCCCCCCGGGCACGGTCACCGCCTGCATCTCGAGGCGGGGACCGCATTGGGGATGTTCGAGCACACGCTCGCTCGGCGGCCCGACGACATCGCGATCGACTACTTCGATCTGACCCTCACCTGGGCGCAGCTCGACCGTGCGTCCACGACACTCGCCGGACTGTTGGTCGCCCGCGGATTCGTGGCCGGCGACCGACTGGCCTTGCTCCTGCAGAACGACCCGGCGTTCGTCATCGGATTGCTGGCGACCTGGAAGGCTGGTGGGATCGCCGCGCTGATCAGTCCCATGTCGACCGCGGCGGAGTTGCGGGCGCGGTTCGCCGAGTACGGTCCGACCGCGCTCATCGCACTCGACCATCTCTACCTCGACCGTGCCCGCGAGGCGCTCGCCGACGGCACCACCGGCGTGAACATCGTGCTGACCGTCTCGCCGCTGGATGGCCAGACGGTCCCCGATCCGCGACTGTTCGCCGACGCCCGGCGCCGGTCCGTCCACGACACCGTCGACCTCGTGGCGCTCGTGCGGACCGCCCTCGTCGACCCGACCGGGCTGCCCGAACTCCCCGTCCGACCCCTCAGTCCCCTCGACACCGCGGTGCTGTTGTCGACGTCGGGTACCACGGGTCCCCCCAAGGCCGCGCAGATCACGCACGCCAACCTGGTGTTCAGTGCGCAGGTCTACCGCGACTGGACCGGTGCGGCCGGCACCGGTGCGGTGCTCGGGGCGTCGCCGCTGTTCCACGTCACCGGCCTGGTCGGTGGCGCCATGCTCTCGATGCTGGCCGGTGTGCCGCTGATTCTCACGCATCGGTTCCATCCGCAGGTGATCGTGGATGCGATCCGACGACGGCGTCCTGGGTTCGTGGTAGCGGTGATCACCGCCTTCATCGCGCTCGCCGACGAATCCGATGCCACCCCCGAGGATCTCGCGTCCCTGCGGTTCCGGTTGTCCGGCGGCGCGCCGATCGGTCCGGATACCGAAGAGCGACTCGCCGACCGCCTCGGCGGGTACATCCACAATGTGTACGGGCTCACCGAGACCACGTCACCGACACTGCTGGTGCCCTTCGGCCAGACCGCACCGATCGATCCCGAGACCGGGGTGTTGTCGGTGGGGCGGCCCGCATCCGACACCGAGGTCCGTATCGTCGACGACACGGGCATCGACCTGCCGGTGGGCGGGATCGGGGAGTTGGTGATCTCCGGCCCCCAGGTGGTGCGGGGCTACTGGCACAATCCAGTCGCGACCGCCGAGGCATTCACCGGAACCGGTTTGCGTACCGGAGACATCGGATTCCGCGACGTCGACGGCTGGTACTACGTGATCGACCGGAAGAGCGCGTTGATCAATGCGTCCGGGTACAAGGTGTGGCCACACGAGGTGGAGCGGGTTCTGTGCACCCATCCGGCCGTCGTCGAGGCCGCAGTGGTCGGCATCCCCGACGAGTACCGCGGCGAGTCGGTCAAGGCCGTGGTGGTGATCACCGAGCCCGGTGCGGTCACCGAGGCCGAGCTGATGGAGTACTGCCGACAGAACCTGGCGGCCTACAAGTACCCACGCGAGGTGGAACTGGTCGGGGCATTGCCCCGAACCGCAACCGGAAAGCTGTTGCGCCGTAAGTTGTTGTGAGCGTTCGGTCGACTCAGCCTGCCACGGGTACAACCCCTTTCGGTGGTTGAGCCGGGACCGAGCAGCGCGAGGACCCGTGTCGAAACCCGGTGAGCCGGCGATGTCGGTGATCACCGCGAACAGGGCGGCTGGGTTCCGGGCCCGGCCGGCGGAGGTTTCGACACGTCTCGTCGCTACGCTCCTCGTCGGCTCAACCAGCAACGGCGGCAACCTTGTTCGGTGGTTGAGTCGGGACCGAGCATCGCGAGGACCCGTGTCGAAACCTCGGTAGCCCACCCTGGGTCCTACGGACGCGGGGGTTTCGGCTCAACCACTGTGTGGTGGTTGATGTTCGGTGGTTGAGCCGGGACCGAGCATCGCGAGGACCCGTGTCGAAACCCGGTGAGCCGGCGACGTCGGTGATCACCGCGAACAGGGCGGCTGGGTTCCGGGCCCGGCCGGCGGAGGTTTCGACACGTCTCGTCGCTACGCTCCTCGTCGGCTCAACCAGCAACGGCGGCAACCTTGTTCGGTGGTTGAGTCGGGGTCAACGGTGATGCTCGCGCCGGCGAGTTCGGCCGGCGGAGGTTTCGACACGTCTCGTCGCTACGCTCCTCATCGGCTCAACCAGCAACGGCGGCAACCTTGTTCGGTGGTTGAGCCGGGACCGAGCATCGCGAGGACCCGTGTCGAAACCTCGTGAC
>NZ_JBSFRM010000026.1:0-51749 GCF_053589235.1 Gordonia sp. NPDC003376
GGGCGCACCGATGATGGACGGGTATCGGTGTCCGGTTCACTGGATGTTGTTGTCGGGGAGAAGTTGGCGACGGCGATCGAGAAACTCTCGGCACCGGTTCCGCAACCGGATGGTTCGACAGACCCCCGCGAAGCGCCACGACGTCGCGCTGACGCCTTGGAGATGGTCGTGGATATGGCCGCCGGTGCCGGGGAACGGTCGGTCACCGCCCTACCCGCAGCACTGATCACCCTGTCGGTACCCGCCGATACACCAAACAAAACCGAGTTGGCGTTCGGCGGGTCCATCACCCGCAACACCCTCCTCGAAACGACGTGTGACGGTGTCGTCGTCATGACCATCGTCGACGGCGAACGGGTTCCGTTGGATATGGCGCGGTCGAAACGGTTGTTCACCGCCGGCCAGCGGCGCGCCCTGTTCGAGCGGGATCGGTGTTGCATCAAGTGTGGTGCCCCGGCATCACGCACCCAGGCCCATCACATCGCGCATTGGTCGGATGGTGGTGCCACCGACCTCGCCAACGGCTGCCTGTTGTGCACCTCGTGTCATGCCGACGTCCACCACAACGGATGGGATGTCTATATGGGACCCGACTCCCATCCGTGGCTGATCCCACCGGAGACGGTCGATCCACGGCGACGCCCGATCCCTGCGTATAACCGGCGGTTCGCTGATGAACTACCGAACGCCGCTTGAGCTGTCTGTTGTGACCTGACCCTCATCCGTGTCTGAGACTTGCACCCGACGGTGTCGGGACCGCGTCGGTACCTTGAGAATTCCATAGTTGACGAGTGTCGGGACCTCCGCCGGTTGCGCCGGCGAGCTCAGCCGGCGGAGGTTTCGACACGACTTGTCGCTGCGCTCCTCGTCGGCTCAACCACCAACGGCCGGTTGCTGATTGAGCCGGGACCGAGCGGAGCGAGGACCCGAGTCGAAATCTCCGCAGCGTACGTCGGGTGGTGACCGCCTCCGGGGTGGTGACGTTGACGAGTTCGGCCGACAGAGGTTTCGACACGACTTGTCGCTACGCTCCTCGTCGACTCAACCACCAACCGCCTCTTGCTGATTGAGCCGGGACCGAGCGGAGCGAGGACCCGTGTCGAAATCTCCGAGCCTACGTCGGGTGCGTGACCACCTCCAGGGTGGTTACGTTGGCGAGTTCGGCCGACAGAGGTTTCGACACGACTTGTCGCTGCGCTCCTCGTCGGCTCAACCACCAACCGCCTCTTGCTGATTGAGCGGGGCCGAGCATCGCGAGGACCCGAGTCGAAATCTCCGCAGCGTACGTTGGGTGGTGACCGCCTCCGGGGTGGTGACGTTGGCGAGTTCGGCCGGCAGAGGTTTCGACACGACTTGTCGCTACGCTCCTCGTCGGCTCAACCACCAACCGCCTCTTGCTGATTGAGCCGGGACCGAGCGGAGCGAGGACCCGAGTCGAAATCACCGCAGACCACCGAATCCGACGTCAGTCGACCAACTCGAAGATCGTGGCATTGGCCATGCCGCCGGCCTCACACATGGTCTGCAGGCCGTAACGGATTCCGTTGTCGCGCAGATGATGGATCAGGCGCGTGGCCAGGATTGCGCCGGAACCCCCCAGCGGATGGCCGACAGCGATCGCACCACCGAGCGGATTCAGTGCCTTGTCGGCCGCACCGGTCTCGATCTGCCAGGCCAGCGGCACCGGCGCGAAGGCCTCGTTGACCTCGAACGCACCGATCTCGTCGATCGACAGTCCCGACCTCGCCAATGCCTTCGCGGTGGCCGGGATCGGGCCGGTCAACATGATGACCGGGTCATCGGCGGCGACGACGGTGGTGTGCACCCTGGCGATCGGGGTGAGGCCATGCGCCGCAGCCGTCTCACCCGACATCACCAGGAGCGCTCCGGCACCGTCGGAGATCTGGGATGCGTTACCCGCGTGGATCACCCCGTTCTCGTCGAAGACGGTCTTGAGCTTCCCCAGCGATTCGAGGGTGCCACCACGACGAATACCCTCGTCGCCCTCGAGGACCCCGGGCAGTGCAGCGAGCTGACCGTCGAACGCACCGGCATCGGCGGCCGCGGCCGCGAGCTCATGCGAGCGCAGCGAATACTCGTCCACCCGCCGGCGGTCCAGATTCCAACGGCGGGCCACCATCTCGGCACCGGTTCCCTGGCTGAAGCGATCCACACCGAAGCGCTCGAGTACCGTCGCCGGCTGGCTCTCACCGTTCGGGGCGGCACTGCCCATCGGAACCCGACTCATCGACTCCACGCCACCGGCGACGACGATGTCGAGCTGACCGGAAGCCACCGCCGCAGCGGCCATCGCCAGCGCCTGCTGACTGGATCCGCAGGCGCGGGTCACCGTGGTGCCCGGAACGCTCTGCGGCCACCCCGCGGCGAGTACGGCGGTGCGGGCGATGTTGCCCGCCTGCTCACCGTTCTGGCTCACGCATCCCCACATCACGTCGTCGATCACCGCCGGATCGACTCCGGTGCGTGCGGCCAGCGCCTCGAGCACATGCGCCGACAGATCGGCGGGATGGATTCCGGACAGCGCGCCGTTACGGCGTCCGATCGGGGTGCGGACAGCGTCCACGATCACTGCGTCTGTCATCTCACGACTTCCTCGGGTGCGTAGGTGTTCTCGGTGCCTTCGGGCGGTGCGTCGCCACTGCCATCGAATCGACCACGAGGCGTCGGTGATCTCAAGGAGGTTCGCGCTCATGCAGACATAGCCGCGACCTATACTGCCCGGTGATGCGGTGACACATTGCCTGTCCCTAAGGCACCGTTAGCCGAACAGCGGTACCAGACGCAGGCCGGTCACCGACAAATGCCTGCAGTCCCACTTCGGTACCAGCAGGGTGGTGAAGCGATCATCGGAGAGGAAAGAGGACCTCGGCCGGTTCTCAACCCCGGCAGGTTCTCACTCCATGGTGCGCAACTGATCCAGCCACACGCGCGCCGACGCATCCGACGGCGAACGCCAGTCACCGCGCGGCGACAACGAACCACCGGAACCGATCTTGGGTCCGTTGGGCATCGCGGTGCGCTTGAACTGGTTACCCATGAACCGCTTGAGGAACACCCCCAGCCAGTGCTCGATGGTGTCGTCGTCGTAGCTGTTGCGGGACTCGACGGGTTCGGAATCCCAGGGCAGCCCCCGCGATTGCGGCCCCCAGGTCTGCTGCGCCAGGTAGGCGATCTTGCTCGGCCGATTGCCGTAGCGGGTCAGATGGTAGAGGAAGAAGTCGTGTAGCTCGTACGGCCCGACGGTGTCCTCGGTGGACTGGATGGCCCCGTCCTCCCCCGGCGGGATCAGTTCCGGACTGATCACGTCCTCGAGGATCTCGACCAGCGCCGCGGTGGTCTCCGGTGCATAGGTCCCGGCCGAGATCATCCATCGGATCTGATGCTGGACAAGGGTTTTGGGAACCGATGAGTTGACATTGTAGTGCGACATCTGGTCGCCGACACCGTAGGTGCACCATCCGAGCGCCAGCTCCGACAGGTCACCGGTGCCCAGCACGATCCCGCCGTGATGATTGGCCAGTCGGAACAGGTGCGAGGTGCGTTCACCGGCCTGCACGTTCTCGAAGGTCACGTCGAAGACCTTCTCACCCCGCGAATACGGGTGATCGAGGTCGGCGAGCATCTGCTCGCACGACGGCCGGATGTCGAGTTCGGTTCCGCTCACCCCGAGCGAGTCCATCAGCACGTGGGCGCGGGCCAGGGTCGCACCACCGGTGGCGAATCCCGGCATGGTGTAGGCCAGGATGTTGGTACGCGGCAGGCCGAGTCGGTCGAAGGTGTCCACCGCGACCAGCAGTGCGAGAGTGGAGTCCAGGCCCCCCGACACCCCGATGACGATCTTGTCGATGCCGGTGGACCGCAACCGGGCGGCAAGACCCTGCACCTGGATGTGGCCGACCTCGGCACATCGCTCGTCGCGGTCGGCGATCCCGCTGGGCACGAACGGGAACCGGGGCACCATCCGACGCAGGGCGTCGGCACGCCCGAACCCGGGTTCCCCGGTGTCGGTGGTGGTAGCCACATCGGCCTGGGTGGTATCGACGACGGCGGCACCGGCGACGGCGACCGCAGCATCGCGCCCGTCGAAGGTGAACTCGATGCGGCGCAACGACTTCAGCTCGTCGGAGTGATCACCGGCCTGATCACGCAGGCTGATCATCCGCATCCGCTCCTGCCGGAGCCGGTCGAGGTCGACGTCGGCGGTGATGATCTGGGAGTCCATCGCGAATCGTTCGCTGCGGGCGAGCAGCGAGCCGTTCTCGGTGATCAGCGCATCGCCGTCCCACGCGAGATCGGTGGTGGACTCGCCGAAGCCGGCGGCGACGTAGAGATGCGCGGCGACGCACCGTGCGGAATGGCTGCTGGACAGCGACAGTCGGTAGGCTTCCTTGCCCACCGTGACCGGGCTGCCGGACAGGTTGGCCAGCACCGTGGCCCCGCCCAATGCGGCCGGCACACTCGGCGGGATCGGCACCCACCCGTCCTCGCAGACCTCGAGGTGCAACACGAATCCGGGCAGGTCCGCAGCGGTGAACAGCAGGTCCGGGCCGAACGGGACCCGTTGTCCCAGAACCACACAGGTGTCCACGGTGGCGTCGCGCGCAGCGGCAAAGTACCGCTGCTCGTAGAACTCGCGGTAGTTCGGCAGATACGACTTGGGCACCACGCCGAGGATCGCACCGTCCTGGATCAGGACGGCCGTGTTGAACAGCCCGTCACCCACCACCAACGGCAGCCCGACCGCCACCAGCGACCGGATTCCACGGCCGGCCTCGAGCACCGTGGCGAGCGCCTCGAGACAGCCGTCGAGCAGTGCGTCCTGCTGGACGAGATCGTCGATGCTGTAGCCGCACAGGCCCAGTTCCGGGAAGACGATGAGCGCCGAGCCGTCATCGGCGGCCCGCCGCATCAGCTCGATCGTCGCCTCTGCGTTGGCACGCGGATCGGCGATGCGTACGACGGGTACGGCACCGCCGACCCGCACGAATCCATGGTCGTAGACAGACACGGGTCAAAGCCTAGTGCCCGCGGCGCGCGACGCCGTCACCCACGCGACGAGACGACCACACGCTCAGTCGTCGCACGCCTCGATCAGTTCCTTGAGCTGACGGTCGAAGGCGGCGGCGATCTCCTCGACGTCGGGTACCTCGTCCGGGCAGGTCAGGATGCCCACATTGAGGTGACCGTCCACCGAGAACACGGTGATGTTGAGTGCGAGCCCGTGGAAGATCGGGCCCAGCGGATAGATCGCCGCGATCCGGGCGCCGCAGAAGTACAGCGGGAAGTCCGGGCCGGCCACGTTGGACACGGTCACGTTGTAGACCGGCGGATGGTTCATCGACAGTTTCCGGTCGCCGTAGAACTTCATCAGCGTCGACAACGTCATCCCGGGCGCGAACTGCGCCCACGCCCGCAGGATGTTCGGGTCGATGTCGGCATGGTGTTCCTTGGCACGACGGGACAGCTCACCGGCCTGTTCCAATCGCTCGACCGGATCGGCGATGTCCGACGGGAGTTCGGTGAACATGCCGGTCACCTTGTTGGTGCCGTTGACCACCAGCCCGCTCTCGTCGGCGCCGTGCACCGACACCGGGACGAGTGCGACGAGCGGCCGGTCGGGCAGATCCTCGTGGTTGTCGAGGTAGTCGCGTAGCGCACCACCGACCATCGCGAGCACGACGTCGTTGATCTTGACGCCGAACCGGTTCTTCACCCGTTTGACGTCGGCGAGCGAGAGCTGGGTGGTCGCGATCGCCCGATGCGGGGAGATCGGACCGTTGAACACGGTGCGCGGCGCGGCGAACGGCACCGGCATGCTGGTCTTCGAACGAGAGCGCCGCAGCCACTCGAACGGCACCGCGGCGGTCGTCGGGAGCAGCCTGGCCATCGAGATCGGCCGCTGCACGAAGTAGTTGACCGCACCCCGCAGCACCATCGCGGTGCGGTTCGACCCGCCCGCGGTCTGCATCAGCCGGTCGGGGTCGGGATCGGGCTCATCGGGACTGAGGGTGCACAGCTGGGCGAGGACGTCGGCGGTGGTCACGCCGTCGACGCCGGCGTGGTGCATCCGCAGCATCGCGGCGATCCGGCCGTCGGCGCTGCCCTCGATGATCCACAGTTCCCACAGCGGTTTGCCGCGGTCGAGCGTCTGCCCGGCCAGATGGCCGCACAGTTCGGCGAGTTCCGCCTTGCCGCCCGGCGCGGGTAGTGCGACCCGGTGCACATGCCGTTCGATGTCGAAGTCGTCGTCCTCGATCCACACGGGGTGGTCGATGTTCAGTGCGGAGTTGTCGAGTTTGCGACGCAGCATCGGCATCCCGGCCACCCGGTGCGCGATCTGCGTCCGCATCCGCACGAACGAGTACCCGCCCGGCATGGTGGACGTGTCGAGTTCCATGATCCCGACCACATGCATCAACTGTGATCTGGTCTCCAGGTACAGAAATGACGCATCCAGGCCACTCAGCCGCTGCATCTTGCCACCTCGGTTCTCCTCACCCGTGGGTGTCACCCCGACCCACCCGGGGCCGGCACCGCGCCCACCCCGTTGTCCATTCTGCTCTCCACCCGGCCGGCTGTGCCGTCAGATCGCCGGAGAATTCACGATCGGCCACGGCGATCGCCGCCGCCCCCTAACGTGGACACGTGTCCACCACCTTCCCGGCGACCGAACTCCACGAAGCCTTCGCCGCCTTCCAGAAGGCGGTCGGCGAGATCGGCGACACCCGCGACTGGGACCGCTTCGCCGAGCTGTTCACCCCGGACGCCGAGTACATCGAGCACGCCCTGGGCACCATGCACGGCCGCGAGGAGATCCGGGAGTGGATCTGGCGCACCATGACCACCTTCCCGGGGAGCCACATGACCGGGTTCCCGGCGTTGTGGCACGTCGTCGACGCCCCCACCGGCCGCGTGATCTGTGAGGTGGACAACCCGATGTGCGATCCCGGAGACGGAACCCACATCACCGCGACGAACATCACCATCCTCACCTACGCAGGTGACGGCCTCTGGTCGTGCGAGGAGGACGTCTACAACCCGATGGAGTTCGGGCGCGCCGCGATGCGGTGGTGCGAAAAGGCCGCCGACCTGGGTACCCTCGACGACGACGCAGCTCGATGGATGCGCCGGATCGGCCCGGCTTTCGCCTCCCGCCGACCGGCTGCGGATCGACTGTGAGAAGTCGGCTGGATGTGGACGGGGCCCCATCCACCGGCGCACGATGGTGGCCGGCCCGACCGACGTAACGTCGACGGGCCAGGTTACGACTGCGTAGGTACGGGCTTGGGTTGATCTCCGAAGTGCCGTAACCTTGACCACTGATCATTTGACGTGCGGTCTGCCGACGACCGGCTTTCACGCACGAACACCGTTCGGAGGAAATCAATGGCACGTGAACTGACACAGCTGGAGCTCCTGCAGGAACTCGCTCCGGTTGCCGAGGAGAACGTGAACCGGCACCTCAAGATCGCCCGCGACTGGAACCCGCACGACTACGTGCCCTGGGACGAGGGCCGCAACTTCGCCGCACTCGGCGGCGACGACTGGGACCCCGAGCAGTCCCGTCTCGGCGAGGTCGCCAAGGCTGCGATGATCACCAACCTGCTCACCGAGGACAACCTGCCCTCGTACCACCGCGTGATCGCCGACAACTTCTCGATGGACTCCGCGTGGGGCCACTGGGTCGGTCGCTGGACCGCCGAGGAGAACCGCCATGGCATCGTCATGCGCGACTACCTCGTGGTGACCCGCGGCGTGGACCCGGTCGCCCTCGAAGAGGCCCGCATGATCCACATGACCAACGGCTACGATCCGATGCTCGCCGCCGCGGGCCGCGCCGACGAGCTCGAGGAGCACGCCGACGAACTCGGCCTCCTGCACTCGGTCGCCTACGTCACCTTCCAGGAGCTGGCCACCCGCGTCAGCCACCGCAATACCGGCAAGGCGTGCAACGACCCGATCGCCGACAAGATGCTGCAGCGCATCGCGGCCGACGAGAATCTGCACATGATCTTCTACCGCAACATCTGTGGTGCCGGCATGGACATCTCCCCGGACCAGACGCTGCGCGCGGTCACCGACATCGTCACCAACTTCCAGATGCCCGGCGCAGGAATGCCCAACTTCCGCCGCAACGGCGTGCTGATGGCCAAGCACGGCATCTACGACCTGCGTCAGCACCTCGAAGAGGTCATCCAGCCGGTCCTGCGCAAGTGGAACGTCTTCGAGCGCGAGGACTTCACCGCCGAGGGCGAGAAGACCCGCGAGGAGCTCGCCGCCTTCCTCGAACAGCTGGAGAAGGACACCGTCCGCTTCGAGGAGATGCGCGACCGTTCGCTCGCCCGCGAGGCCAAGAAGCGGGAGCAGCAGGCATCCTGAGCACCACAGCACCCCTGACCGCGCCGGCGCCCTCGAGTTCTGACGAGGGCGCCGGTGCGCTGTCGTCCGCCGGGCGACGCGCACCGCTGCGGATCGGGTCGATCGAACTGGCCAGTCCGGTGGTCCTGGCCCCGATGGCCGGCGTCACCAACGTGGCCTTCCGCACCCTGTGTCGTGAGCTCGAGCTCGCCCGGACAGGCACGGTGTCGGGGCTGTATGTCTGCGAGATGGTCACCGCCCGGGCGCTCGTCGAGCGCCATCCGGTGACGATGCACATGACCGCATTCGGCCCGGACGAGAACCCGCGGTCGATGCAGCTCTACACCGTCGACCCGCGCTACACCTACGAGGCCGCGAAGATGATCGTCGACGAGGATCTCGCCGACCACATCGACATGAACTTCGGCTGCCCGGTGCCCAAGGTGACCCGCAAGGGCGGCGGTTCGGCGATCCCCTACAAGCGCACCCTGTTCCGCAAGATCGTCGCCGCGGCGGTGCGGGCCACCGAGGGCACCGACATCCCGGTGACCGTGAAGTTCCGGATCGGTATCGACGACGAGCACCGCACCCACCTCGACGCCGGCCGGATCGCCGCCGAAGAGGGAGCGAAATCCGTTGCGCTACATGCCCGTACCGCGTCGCAGCGCTATTCCGGCGAGGCCGACTGGGATGAGATCGCCCGACTCAAGGAGCATGTGACCGACGTCCCGGTCCTCGGCAACGGTGACATCTTCGAGCCGGCCGACGCGGTCCGGATGATGGCGCGGACCGGCTGCGACGGTGTGGTGATCGGCCGCGGCTGCCTCGGACGTCCATGGCTGTTCGCCGAGCTCGCCGCCGAGCTGGGCGGTCTGCCCGCGCCGGCCGCACCGAACCTCGGCGAGGTGTCGAACATCATCATCCGGCACGCCGAGCTGCTCGCCGACCACCACGGCGAGGACAAGGGTTGCCGGGAGATCCGCAAGCACGTCGCGTGGTACCTCCGCGGGTTCCCGGCGGGATCAGATCTGCGCTCCCGCCTGTCGCTGGTCAAGACCCTCGACGAGCTGCGCGAACTCTTGTCGTCGCTGCCCGCCGACGCCCCGTTCCCCGAGGACGGGCACGGACCTCGTGGCCGGCAGGGCACCCCGGCGAAGGTCGCACTGCCCGAGGGATGGCTCGACGACCCGTACGAGGACGTCGTCCCCGAGGGCGCCGAAGTGATGCACTCGGGCGGCTGATCGGCGCAGGCCGGAGGCCGGTCGGGCCTCCGGCGGCTTCGGCGACCGTCGTGGCCGCCGGGCGATCAGTATGATGACGCGGGGCCCTTGCCACGGCAGGGGCCGTCATCGTGAGGTGCCGCAGCGTTTCTCCCCGACGCAGCGGAAGCACACGCCGGCAGAGGGAATGAGGATCTTTCACAGTGAGTCGTTGGACGCCGAAACCGCGCCGCCGCGGATCGGGTGATGCCGCGGGCGACGACGCCCGCGCCGCCCGCCGCGAGCACTCCCGGGGCGGCTCCGACGATGCGTCGACGTATGCCGCCCCGCCGACCGGCGAGATGCCTGCCGCCGACCGCCTGCGCGAACCACGCTCGGCCGACCGTTTCGTCCGCGGCCGGACCCGGCTGACCGTACGCGAGCTGATGGAGCAGATGAACGCGGCCGAGCCCCCGGCTGCTCCGTCCGTACCGGACGACTCCCCCACACAGGCGATCCCCACCACCCGTGGCCGCCGCAGCCGGCCGCGGCCCACCCGGATCCCGCCGATCCAGACCCCCCCGATCCAGACCCCACCGATCCAGACCCCGCCGCCGCAGGCACCCCGCCCCCAGGGTTCCGCACCCGTCGACGACCTCAGCCGCTTCGGCCGGCAGGTACCCGCGGGCAACGATGTCACCCAGAAGATCCCTCCGGTGGACCCCGGCACCGATCCCGGCGTGGACCTGTCCGATCGGGCGACCACCCGCCGCGTGATCGAGGAGTCCCGGGCGCAGGGCAGCCATGTCGCGCCGGCGGGCACCCCCGCCCCGGACGCCGCGGATGCCCACACCCCGCCATCCCAGACCCCGGACACGACGGATCCCGACGACGTGCCGACCGGATTCGTCCCGGTCCCGGCCGGCGTTTCCCCTACCGGCGTTTCCCCTACCGGTGTTCCGTCCGCGGATGTCTCACCCACGGATGTCTCACCCACCGAGGGCTCCCCCACGGGGTCGGTCGCCGAACCCGAACCACTGCAGCGCACCCCCGACCTCACCGAGATCGCCCGCGGCCGGCCCCGACGTGTGGCCGCACGCCCGGGCGACCGGTCGCTGGCCCGGTCGGCCACGATCACCGGACGCATCCTGGTGTCGGTGGCCTGCATCCTCGCCCTCGTCGGCACCGGCTTCGTCTGGGGTTTCCTCAAGTCGACGAACGGCAATTGGCACACGATCATGGCCGTCGACCCGGACGACACCAACATCCGCAACAAAGATGCGCAGTACGGCGACGAGAACTACCTCATCGTCGGCACCGACACCCGTGCGGGCAACAACTCCAAGGTCGGTGCGGGCACCACCGCCGACGCCGAAGGCGCCCGCTCGGACACCGTGATCCTGGTGAACATCCCCGCCGATCGCAGCCGCGTCGTGGCCGTGTCGTTCCCCCGTGACCTACAGGTCGACCGGCCCGAATGCCAGCAGTGGGACAATGCCAACGGCGCCTACGGCGCGACCATGCCCGCCGAGACCAACGTCAAGCTGAACAGCGTCTACGCGTTCGGCGGCCCGCAGTGTCTGGTGCGGGTCATCACCCAGATGAGCGGCCTGAACATCAACCACTTCATCGCGATGGACTTCTACGGCTTCGAGAAGGTCGTCAACGCGGTCGGCGGTGTCGAGGTGTGCTCGACCGTCCCGATCTACGACTACGAACTCGGCACCATCCTGAAGAAGCCCGGCACACAGAAACTGACCGGACGACGCGCCCTGAACTACGTCCGGGCGCGCACGGTGTCCACCGAGGGCAACGGCGACTACGGCCGCATCAAACGCCAGCAACTGTTCATGTCGTCGCTCCTGCGCGCCACGTTGTCGGGAAATGTCCTGTCCAGCCCGGCCAAGCTGAACTCGATCATCAACACGTTCATCGAGTACAGCTACGTCGACAATGTCGACACCAACTCGTTGCTCAAACTCGCCGAGTCGATGCAGGGCATCGACGCCGGCCGCGTCACGTTCCTCACCATCCCCACCTCGGGGACGTCCACCGACGGTGAGAACAACGAGATCCCGCGCACCGACGACGTCGACGCGATCTTCAACGCGATCATCGACGACCAGCCGTTGCCGGGTGAGCAACAGCGCAAGACGTCGACGACGTCGTCGACCGGCGCCACCCCGCCGACCGTGACCGCCACCACCCCGAGCCGGGCGTCGGCCACCGCGCAGAACCCGGGCAACGTGGGTGTGCGGGTGCTCAACGGCACCGGGCGCACCGGCGCCGCCAGTGAGGTGTCCGACCAGCTCAGCGCCCAGGGATTCGACGTCCGCGGTGTGGCCGACGCCTCGGAGAACCGCACCGACACGGTCATCCGCTACGGCGTCGGCGAGTTGGATTCGGCGGCGACCCTGGCCGAGATGTTCCCGGGTGCTGCCGTCCAACTCGACCGCACGGTGAGGTCCGGTGTCGAGGTGATCCTCGGCAGCAACTTCGACGGATCGGTGGGGTCGGTACCCTCGGTGGGCACCACCCTCTCGGTCGAGCAGTTGCCGCAGGCGTCCAACAGTGGCAGTCTCCCCAATGACCTCGCCGTCACCAACGCCGGGGACACCACCTGCTCCTGACCATCGAACGGCCAGGTCGGAGGCGGGTCGGGAAGCGCTGTCCCGGACTCGACGGCGAGCGTTCACGGTGTGTTCACCACTCGGGCGGTCAGGTTGTTTCCCCGATGGCAGTAACCTTGGGTTATGCGCACCGCTTATCAGGAACAGCTGCACTCACTCAACGTGATTCTCGGTGAGATGTGCGAGCTTGCCGGCTCGGCGATGTCCCGTGCCACCCGGTCATTACTGCAGGCCGATCTCGCGATCGCCGAGGAAGTGATCTCCGACAACGAGCGAATGAACGATCTGACCGGACGGGCCGAGGAGCAGGCCTTCGGCCTGCTGGCCCTGCAGGCGCCCGTCGCGGGTGATCTGCGCGGGGTGGTGAGTGCCCTGCAGATCGTCGCCGACGTCGATCGGATGGGAGCCCTGGCGCTGCACGTCGCGAAGGTCGCCCGCCGCCGTCATCCCGCCAAGGCCCTCCCCGAGGAGGTCGCCGGCTACTTCGCCGAGATGGGTCGCCTTGCGGTCCAACTCGCCGAGAACGCCCGCGAGGCCCTCGACACCCAGGACCCCGCCTCGGCGATCCGCCTCGAAGAGGATGACGACGCGATGGACGACCTCCACCGTCACCTCTTCACCGTGCTGATGGACCGCGACTGGAAGCATGGGGTGGCCGCCGCGGTCGACATCACGCTCCTCGGCCGCTACTACGAGCGCTTCGCCGACCACGCCGTGCTGATCGGCCGACGGGTGGTCTTCCAGGCCACCGGCAAGACTCCCGAGCAGCTCAACGCCTGATCCAGGTCACACACTTCACCCCACTGACGGCTTCGCCCCACCGGACCACCATGGACGTGCATCCGGCAGGGCGGAGCCGTTAGTGTTACCGACATGGGCGTCCACTATCCGAGCGAACCGGATTTCAATGCCGAGGCCGACGATGAACCGTCGCACCCGCACGCACGTCAGATCATCATCTACACCGGCGCTATCGCGTCGCTGTTGGCGCTCCTGGTGATCCTGTATCTCAACATGTGAGCCGTCCCGGTCCACCCCCCTCTCACACGACGAACGCCCCGGCCGCTTGTGGCGACCGGGGCGTTCGTCGTGCAGGGACCGGGTGGACCCGGTGTGTCGCTCAGCCGAAGCGGCCCGAGATGTAGTCCTCGGTCTCCTTCTTGGTCGGATTGGAGAACATGGTCTCGGTGTCGTTGATCTCCACGAGCTGGCCGGGCTGGCCGACGGCCTCGAGATTGAAGAACGCGGTCTGGTCGCTGACACGGGCGGCCTGCTGCATGTTGTGGGTCACGATGACGATCGTGTATTCCTTCTTGAGCTCGCCCATCAGGTCCTCGATGGCCAGGGTCGAGATCGGGTCGAGCGCCGAGCAGGGCTCGTCCATCAGGAGCACATCGGGCGAGACCGCGATCGCGCGGGCGATGCACAGTCGCTGCTGCTGACCACCGGAGAGCCCGCCACCGGGCTTGTCCAGACGGTCCTTGACCTCGTCCCACAGGTTGGCGCCACGCAGGCTGCGCTCGGCCACCTCGTCGAGCTGGGATCTGTTGCGCACACCCTGCAGCTTGAGACCGGCGACGACGTTGTCACGGATCGACATGGTCGGGAACGGGTTGGGGCGCTGGAACACCATGCCGATGGTCGCCCGCACGCTCACCGGGTCGACCCCCTTGCCGTAGACGTCCTCACCGTCGAGCAGCACCGTTCCGGTGGCGTAGGCACCCGGGGTGACCTCGTGCATCCGGTTCAGGGTGCGCAGCACCGTCGACTTGCCACAGCCCGACGGACCGATGAAGGCGGTGATGCAGCGCGGCGGGACCTCCAGGCTGACCTCCTTCACCGCATGGAAGTTGCCGTAGTAGATGTTCAGGTTCTTGATGTCGAGTCGCTTGGCCATGGGAGCTCGTGAAGTCCGTTCTGGGAAGATCTGGTTCGGGAAGTGTCGGTGCGGCTAGCCGCGTGGTCCGGTGAACCGGCTGACCACCTTGGCGCCGAAGTACACGATCGCCACCAGGATCACCAGGGTCAGCGCACCGCCCCAGACCTGGTCGAAGGCACCGGGGCCGTTGTTGTACTGCTGCACCATCATCAGTGGCAGCGACTGCTGGTTGCCCGCGAACGGATCCCAGTTCATCGCCCGGGTCGCGCCGACGAGGATCAGCACCGGGGCCGACTCACCCATGACGCGGGCGATCGCCAGCATGACACCGGTGATGATGCCCGACATCGCGGTGGGCAGCACGATCCGTGCGATGGTCTTCCACTTGGGGATACCCAGCGCGTAGGAGGCCTCTCTCAGGTCCTGCGGAACGATCTTGAGCATCTCCTCGGTGGAGCGAACGACCAGCGGGACCATCAGCAGGACCAGTGCGATCGCGACGAGGAAGCCCATCCGTGGAAGACCCAGGGTGGTCCGCCAGACCGCGTAGACGAACAATGCGGCGACGATCGACGGGACACCGGAGAGGATGTCGACCATGAAGGTGGTGAACCGCGCGAGGAAGGACTTGCCGTTGCTGTACTCCACCAGGTAGATCGCGACGAAGATACCCAGTGGGATCGAGATCACCGCGGCCAGCGCGGTCTGCACGATGGTGCCGACGATGGCGTTGGCGGCACCACCCTTGCGCTCGGGCAGCGTCCACCAATCGACGTCGAGGATGGGGCCGATGCCGCGGGCGACGAGTGTCACGACGAGCCAGATCAGCGGGACGAGGGCGACGACCAGGGCCAACACCACCAGCACCGACACACCCTTGTCGGTGACCCGGCGCCGCAGCGACATCGGGGTGAAGCCGGGCGGCCGGCGCTTGACGGGATCGTGTGCTTGATCGGTGGTCAGGGTCATGTCACTACTTCTTTCCGGCGACCACCGCGCGTGCCGCGGCGTTGACGATGAAGGTCAGGACGAAGAGGGTGAGGCCGGCCGAGATGTAGGCACCGGTCTTGGCCGGCGAGTCGAACTCGGCAGCGTTGTTGGCGATCTTCGTGGCGAAGGTCTCCCCGCTCTCCATCAGGTTGAAGTTCATCGGGCCCACCGTGGAGATGATCAGCAGCAGCGCCATGGTCTCGCCGAGTGCGCGACCGAGGCCGAGCATCGCGCCGGAGATGTAGCCGGAGAAGCCGAACGGCAGCACCGCGATCTTGACGACCTCGAACTTGGTGGCGCCGAGTGCCAGGGCCGCCTCGCGGTGGCCGACCGGGGTCTGGGTGAACACCTCGCGGGTGACGGCGGTGATGATCGGCAGGATCATGACGGCCAGGACGATACCGCCGGTGAGCAGGGTGCCACCGGTGGACATGTTGGCCACCTGCGACGGTTCCTGAAAGAACGGCAACCAGCCGACGTTGTCGACCAGCCAGTTGTTGATCGGCACCAGGGCGGGGCCGAGCACGAGGATGCCCCAGAGGCCGTAGACGATCGAGGGCACCGCGGCCAGCAGGTCGACGGTATAGGAGATCGGTCCGACAAGACGTTTGGGTGCGTATTCGGTGAGGAAGATCGAGATTCCCAGGGCCACCGGCATGGCCAGCAGCAGCGCGATGACCGACACCACGACCGTGGCGTAGAACAGCTGCGGGATACCGAACTTCAGGGTGTCGCCGCTGGTCTCCCACGGACCGGTGTAGGTGAAGAAGTTCTCGGAGTTCTTGGCCAGCGACGGGATCGCCTGTGCGAGCAGGAACACCGCGATCAGGAAGATCACCAGGGAGACCACGAACCCCGAACCGACCGCGAGGGTCCGGAACACCTGGTCACCCATCCGGTGGTGCACGCTGCGATTCAGGGTCGCTCGGTCGTCGTCAGGCGGAGGCGGGCTCTGTGCGGGATCCCCACCTCGGGTCACCCCACCCTTGTCCAGCGTGGTCATGTGTTCCTCTGTTGGTTGTGCCTTGGTCATCAGATGCGCCCGTTCATCTTCTTCGCAGGTGACGATCGTCGTGGTCGGTCCAGCCGGTGGCCGGCGACCCGTACAGGTCGCCGACCACCGGCTGGACGTCACACATCAGGACCCGGTCAGCGCGTCGACGGTGCCCTGCAGGGTGTTCTTGTAGGCGGTCGGCAGCGGGACGTATCCGAGGTCTGCCAGGCCGTCCTGCCCCTGGTTGAGGATCGTGGTGAACGCATCCTTCAACGTGGTGCTGACGGCGCTGTCACTGTATCCGGTCGAGCAGACGATCTCGTAGGTCGTCAGCAGCAGCGGGTAGGCGCCCGGGGTCTTCGACGCGAACAGCGCCGGGGTGTCGACCACGAGGTTCTTGCTGCCCGGGTTGGTGAACTTCACGGCGTCGAGCGCCGCGCCGGCCGACTCCGAGGTCAGCTTGACCGGTCCGGCACCGAAGTCGATCGCCGCGACACCGAGGTTGTTCTCGG
Organism: Gordonia sp. NPDC003376; assembly: GCF_053589235.1. Taxonomy (NCBI): domain Bacteria; kingdom Bacillati; phylum Actinomycetota; class Actinomycetes; order Mycobacteriales; family Gordoniaceae; genus Gordonia; species Gordonia sp. NPDC003376. The sequence continues at coordinate 16,584 of NZ_JBSFRM010000026.1, forward strand.
TGGCGAAGCCCCACTCGACGTAGGTGACCGCACCGGCGGTCTTCTTGACGGTGTCGCCGACACCGGTCGACTTCGAGGCGGCCGAACCGCCGGTGCCCTTGAACTCCTTGCCGGTGCCCTTGGTCCACGCCTGCGGGGCAGCCGCGGTCAGGAACTTCTGGAAGTTGTCCGTGGTGCCCGACGAGTCGCTCCGGTGGACCGGGACGATGGCCAGATCCGGCAGGGTCTTGCCCGGGTTGAGGGCGGCGATCTCCGGAGCATTCCACTTGGTGATCTGCGAATCGAAGATCCCGGCGAGAACGGTCGGGTTGAGGTTCAGGTCCTCGACACCGGGCACGTTGTAGGCGACCGCGACCGGGCCGGCGACCAGCGGGATGTGCCAGGCGTCGTTGCCCGAGCAGCGCTCCTTGGCCTTGACGGCCTCCTCGTCGGAGAGCGGCGAGTCGGAACCGGCGAAGTCGACGTCGCCGGCGATGAACTTCTTGACTCCGTCACCGGAGCCGCTGCCGGTGTAGTCGAGGACGATGTTGCCGTTGTTCGTCAGGACATCGGCGAAGTGCTGCATGGCCTTCTGCTGTGCGGTCGAGCCCTCACCGCTGATGGTTCCACCGCTGTCGCCGCCGCTGTCGCCACATGCAGCGATCAGCGAGACAGCCGCAACTGCCGCCGCGGCCGACAGAGCACCCTTCCGGTTGATGTTCACGCGAGTGTCGCCCTTTCAGTTCATTCGAGTCGGGACAGCACAACGCTGTCCGCAACGACCGAATCGACGCTAGGTCGACGCGATGGCCGACCCCACTACCCCGGGTGAACCGGAGATGAATTGGGGGTTGACGATCGGCGATGCCGCCTCGTCACGGCCGATTAGGTAAGCCTTGCTAAACTCGCAACGAGAATCATGGCGAGAGAACAGAGCGGACACACCGCACCAGAGCGCGTGCGCAGCACCGTGGTCGACCGGCACCACAGCCGGTTGCGCTCGGCCTTCGTCCTGGGTCCGGTGGACGTCCCGACCGTCGGGCAGGCACGCGACCGATTGCGCGCCATGGCCGACGCCGGACCCCATACCCGGGTCGGACTGACCCCCCGTGCCGACCGTCGGACCTGGGCACACGACCACACCGCCGCCTCCATCGCGGTGATCTCCGCCACCGACCCCGGCGACGACCCGCTGCACCTGCTCGACGCCGTCCGCACCGACGGCGACGAACCGCTACGGGTGGCGTTCGGCGGTGACCACGTGGCCGTCGACTTCGACCACGGACTCGGCGACGCCGGACTCCTGCACACCGTCTTCGACGTCATGCTCGGCGTCACCGATCCCGCCGATCCTGTGTCCTGGCAACGTTTTCGGCACCGTGTCCCACCCCTGGCCATGGCCGCAGCGCGGGTCGGTGCCGACCCGCGACGGTTGATCGCACTCGCCCGACTGCTCCGCACACAGCCCGAACCACCGACACCGGGCGAGCCCGTCCGGGACACGACCCGACCGCCTCTGGTCACCCTCGCCGCCCGCCCCCGTGGGATGGGCGCCGCCGTCGACGCGGCCACCCTCACCGCGGTCCGCGCGGCGCGGGACGCGACCCTGCCGGGCGTGAGCCTCTACACCCTGACCACACTCGCCCTCGTCGACGCCCTCACCGAGGCCGATGTTCGTCTCGCCCCCACCGTCACCGCCCCCTTCGACGCCCGGGTCTACCTGCCCCGGTCCTGGGACACTCTCGCGAATTTCTCCGCAGGCCTGGCCTTTCCGGTTCCGGCGGGCAGCGACCCCATGGCCTTTCACGACGCCTTGCGGACCGCGGCACAGATCGGGCGGCCGGTGGCCAACCTCCTCGCCACCACCCTCAAGGCACGTCGCGCGGGAGCCTCGGCGGCACACGGCGCGGGTCCGATCCCGGGCACCGGCACCACCGACCTCCTGCACTCCAGCGTCGGCCATGTCCCGCGCGCGGCCCGGTGGCGCTGGCTCGACGACGAGCGCGCCCAGGTGCTCGCCGTCGCCGATCCACCCCACCGGGCGGGCCTGACGGTCACCTCGGCCCTGGTCGGCGGCCGCATGTGCCTCGGTGCCGCCTTCCACACCGAACACCTTGCCGCCGAGACCGTCTCACGAGCGCTCGGCCGTGTTCCCGATCATCTGCTGCGACTGTCCGGAGCATGTCCCGGACCGACCACCCACAACCCCCCAGGAGGTACCGGCGAATGATCCGCTGCCAGGTCGCGATCATCGGAGCGGGGCCGGCCGGCCTGACCCTCGCCCAGATGCTCGCCCTTCAGGGCATCGACACCGTCGTGATCGAGGCACGATCCGAGGAGTACGTGCGCGCCAGGGTTCGTGCCGGCGTGATCGAGAACTCGACCGTCGACGTCCTCACCGAGCTCGGCGTGGCCGATCGGCTACATCGGGAAGCACTGGTACACAACGGTTTCTACCTGCGCTTCGATCGGACCACCCACCATCTCGACTTCCACCGGTTCGATGGGCGGCACGCCTACGTCTACGGCCAGGCGCAGATCGTCGCCGACCTCGTCGACGCCCGCAGGGCCGCAGGCCTGCCGCTGGTGTTCGGGGCAACGGACGTCGCGATCGACGGCATCGACACGGCGACCCCGGAGGTGTCCTACACCGCCGACGGACGCCGGGAGCGGATCGTCGCCGACATCGTCGCGGGTTGTGATGGTTTTCACGGGATCTCGCGCACGCTGCTGCCCGGTGACGTCCGGACCCTGGAACGGGTGTATCCGTTCGCGTGGCTCGGCATCCTCGCGCACACCACCCCGGTGACCGAGGAGGGCATGTACTGCGCGCACACCGACGGGCTGTCGGTGCACAGCATGCGCGGCGAGCACATCACCCGGCAGTACCTGCAGGTCCCCGCCGACACCGACCTCGCCGAGTGGCCGGACGAGCGGATCTGGGCAGAACTCGAGCACCGCAGCGCCTCCGACGACCACCCGGCGCTCGAGACCGGCGAGATCTTCGACCGGAGCCTGGCCCCACTGCGGAGTGTCGTCACCGAACGGATGCAGACCGGGTCGCTGTTCCTCCTCGGCGACGCCGCACACATCGTCCCGCCCACCGGCGCAAAGGGATTGAACCTCGCCGTGTCGGATGCCTGCGTCCTGTCGCACGCCCTGGGGCAGTTCTACCGCAGCGGCGACCGGTCGTGGCTGGAGTCGTACACCGACACCGCCCTCCCGCGGATCTGGGCGGCCCAGAACTTCTCCTGGACCCTCACCTCGATCCTGCACCGCTTCACCGACGACCCGTTCGACGAGGGCCTGCGTCGTGCGCGGCTGCGCCGCTGGACGTCCTCCGACGCCGAGCAGCAGGCTCTCGGTGAGGTCTACCTCGGACTACCGTTCCCTACCCCGTGGCGGCCGGAACGAGGCTGAGCCCCTCGAATCGGGCCGCGGCCAGCGGTATCCCGCCGATCCCGAGCCCGATCACGCGCGTCAGGACCTCCCGCGCCCCGGCGAGGTCGAGTTCCGAGCCGTGCCGCCCCGCGTCATCGGTCACCACCAGTCGGTAGACACCCGGGGATTCGGCACCGATGAGCGTCCACCGCGCGCCGTCGACGACGAGCGTGCAGATCAGGGACCGGGTGAACCGCGACCGCGGCGAGGTGCTGTGCCACCAGGCCATCGCCTCGAACTCGACGAGCTCACGGCAGTGGTCCTCGACGACGTAGGCGGCCGCGCCGACCTCCACCCGGCGGTCCGACCCGGACGTGAGATCGATCCGGCGCCAGACCATCTCGCCACCGAAGCCGACGTCGACCAGCAACGGCGTTGCGTCGTCGGACACGATCAGAGCCATGTGGCCCAGTGGCGGGCCGAACCGGTCCCCCGCGTCGACCCGGCCACCGATCGCCCGGGCGTCGACGCCCAGGGCCTGCAGGGCGAGCAGCAGCAACCCGTTGAGTTCGTAGCAGCACCCGCCGCGTCGGCCGTACAGCAGGCGGGAGATGATCTGTTCGGGGTCGACCTCGTACGGAATCCCGAGGTGCACATCGAGATTCTCGAACGGGAAGACGGCGTGATGGGCGGTGGCGATCCGCCGGACCTCATCCGGCCCCACGCGCTCCGGGTGGTCCACCCCGATCCGTGCGAGGTAGTCGGAGAGCGGGAACGGGGCAGGGCTGTCGGTGTCGACCACAGGAGAAGGATAGGCTACCCTGATTCACTTGGTCCAGCCCGTTGCCCCGCGCACGCGCCCACGACGCCGCTCAGGCCGGGCGCACCGTCGCGATCACACCGCGATGATCCGATCCGGGCAGCTCCACGGTCCGGAACGACGTCGGCTGCGGTCCGCCACGGGTGAGGATGTGGTCGATCGCGATCAGCGGCGGCAGCGTCGAATTGGCCGGATAGGTCGGCGCGAATCCCGCTCCGACCCGCTCGGCGGCGTCGATCAGCCCCGGGGTGTCGGAGGTGACGTCGAGCAGGTCGCGGTAGCGGCTGTGATCCCACGTCGAGTTCATGTCCGCGCCGATGATCAGCGGCAGCCGTTCGGCCGCCAAGTGCTCGCCGAGACGGTCGAGTTCGGCATACCAGCGCCACGCCTCCTCCGGCCACGGCGGCAGCGGGTGCAGCGCGAACAGGGCGTGCGTGCCGTGTCCGGGGAGGTCGATCTCGGCCCGGATGTTGCCGAGCCGGTACCCCTCGAGCAGCTCGCCGTCGGTGATCGGGTACCGCGCGAAGACCCCCACCCCACGACCGTCCGGTCCAGGTGAGGTGAACGAATACGGCAGGGTGGCAACGAGTTCGGATGTCTGAATCCGTTCGAGTGCGTCCGGAGTCAGTTCCACCACGGTCAGCACGTCCACCCGGTTGTCGCGAACCGTGTCGGCGAGTGCGGTGGTGTCGGCGCGTCCGAGATAGACATTGGCCTGCATGACGACGAGATCGCCGTCGGCAGAAGAACTCTCACCGATGTAGAGCGGCACCTGGGTGAAGATCCCCACCGCCGACACCAGCACCCCGACCATCCCGAACACCCAACGGCGGGCCAGCAGCAGGATCACGGCCCCCACCGCCCCGACGACGATCAGCACCGGGGTGAAGGCGGCCACCCGGCTCGCGGTGGTGGAGACCCACGACGCGTAGTGCGCGGCCACCGCGAGAATTCCGACGCAGACCCCGGCGATCCCGACAAAGGTTGCCGCCCAACTGATCACCACACGCAGATAGGAGCTCCGCCCCGCCGGCGCGACCACCGGCTCAGCCATAGGCGACGTCGACGGCGTGGCGGGCGAACCCGAGTCGTTCGTAGGTGCGCAGCGCGGCGGTGTTGTCACCCTCGACATAGAGCATGACCTCGTCCACACCGCGGTCGGCAAAGTAGTGCAGGCCCGCCAGGGTCAGCAGCCGACCGAGCCCGCGGCCCTGGGCCGACGGGTCGACACCGACGATGTAGACCTCACCGAGCCCGGGGCCCTGGCGCTTGGTCCAGTGGAAGCCGAGCAGGGTGTCGGGGTCGGCGGCGTCGAACGCCAGGAACAACCCGGCGGGATCGAACCAGTCGGCGGCGGTCCGCTCGGTGATCTGACCGAGGCCCCAACCGCCCTGCTCCGGATGCCAGTCGAAGGCGGAGTTGTTGACCCGCAGGATCTCCGCATCGTCGGCCGGTCCGGCATAGGTGCGCAGCACGACGTCGTCGGCGACGACGAGCGGATCGAGACCCACCGCGCCCCCGGTTCGCCGCAGCTGCAACAGCTCTCGCCGTTTGACCAACCCCAGCGATGCGGCCAGCGCGACCGCGCCGGGCAGGTCGCCGTGCGCCCAGACCCGCGCGTCGTCGCCGAGCCCACGGGCGATGGCGAACGCCGCGGTCAGCAGCGCCCGACCGTGACCGGCCCGGCGTGCCGCGGGATCGACGACCGCCTCGATCATCGGCGGCTCGCCGTCACGACCGGGCAGGACGTTGGCGTATCCGGCCGAGGACAGCACGTGCCGTGCCGTTCCCGCCGGGGCGTCGACGGCGTGCACCGACTGTTCGGACAGCGGCGCCACCCCGTCGGCGGTCGTGGCGGCGTCGACGACGCGGTGGACCCACGCCGCCTGATCCGCGGTGAGTGCGTCGAGCACGGGCACGTCAGTGGGCACTGAACTCCTCGTCGAAGGACTCGTCGTCGGACAGGCCGGCATCGTCGGCCACGTCCTCGGCAGCGGTGTCGCCGGCGTCGGCCCGACCGCCCCGTGAAGCGGGCCGCACGGCCTTGTAGCCGACGTTGCGCACGGTACCGATGAGCGACTCGTGGTCGGCGCCGAGCTTGGCGCGCAGGCGCCGGACGTGCACGTCGACGGTACGGGTACCGCCGAAGAAGTCGTATCCCCAGACCTCCTGCAACAGCTGTGCGCGGGTGAACACCCGACCGGCGTTCTGCGCGAGGTACTTCAGGAGCTCGAACTCCTTGTAGGTCAGGTCCAGCGGACGACCACGCAATCGCGCCGTGTAGGTGCCCTCGTCGATGACCAGCTCACCCAAGGTGACCTTGCCCGACGCTTCCTCGGTGCTGACCCCTCGGGTCCGCACCACCAACAGCCGCAATCGCGCGTCGAGTTCGGCCGGTCCCGTACCGGGCAGCAAGAACTCGTCGAGGCCCCAGTCGGCGTTCACCGCCACGAGGCCGCCCTCGGTCAACACCGCAGCCACCGGAACCGCCGATCCCGTGCTGCCCAGCAGCCGGCACAGCCCGCGAGCCGCGGCGAGATCGGACCGTGCGTCGACGATCGCGACGTCGGCGTTACCGGCCTCCATCAGCGACGACACCTCGGTCGGTGCCACCCGCACCGTATGTGCCAGCAACGACAACGACGGCAACACCGATTCCGGATTGGGGTCTGCGGTCAACAGCAGGAGATCCACGAATCACTCCGATCTTCTACGCTCCGCTTCGATTTTCCACCCCGTCCGATCGCCCTCGACGCTGAGGCGAACGATCAGCCCGCGCCCACTCGACGGATGTTTACGCCGCCTTACCAACGTGTGCGCGATAGATGACAGAATAGCCGCAATGCCGGGACACGCTGTTAACAAGGCTGAGCTGCACGGCCTCGCCGCCGATACCCCCGCCCCGCCGCCGCCCTCGCCTCGCCTGCGCCGCGCCGTTCTCGTCGTGGTGGCCGTCGTGGTGCTGCTGGGCGCCGTCGGGCTGGTCGCCGACACGATCGTCGCGAGTCGCGCCGAACACCGGCTGTCCGAGTCGCTGACCACCTCTGACCTGCCGGATTCCACCGGGCTGCCCTATCACCCCGAGGTCACCCTGGGCGGGTTCCCGTTCCTCACCCACGCCCGCGACGGCGAGTTCCCCGGCGCCACCATCACCGCCCGGGGCGTGCCCGCACCCGGCTGTACCCGCACCGGGCCCGAAGTCCCGGGCTGTTTCGCCGAACTCGGCGCCACGCTCGGCCCGTTCTCCGTCGGTGACGGTTTCGACATCGGCCCCGGATCGGTGATCCGCACCTCATCGGTGCAGGCGTATTCGCTGCTGAACTCGGTCAACCTGGGTCGGTTCCTCGGCATTCTCGACCTGACCGTCGACACCCCGGCCGGTGCCGACCGGGTCGGCGGCGGCGGACCCCAGTTCGGCAACCTCGAGCGGACCTCCGGGGTGGTCCTGGCCGGGACGGTCACGCTGCCGCCGGACGTGGCGCCGGCCCCCGAAGGCCGACCCACCCCGCAGAACGCGCCGTCGGCGTCGGGCTACGGCGGCCCCACCGTGCGGGTCAGCGTCAGTGTGGACCTGTCGGTCGTCGACGGCCGTCTCCACCTGCGGGCCACCGACTTCTACCGCGGTCCCCAGGAGCATCTCGACGTGCCCGATCTCGACACATCCCTGCGCCAGGCGGTCCTCGACCGCTTCACCGCCACCCTCCCGCTGCTGCCGATGCCCTGGGATCTGCCCGCCACCGGCGCCCACAGTGCGGGCAGCGACGTGATGCTCGAGGCGCACGCCGATGCCCGTGACCTGCGGGTCGATCGGTTCGTCACCCCCGCGAGAGTCACCGGCGCGGACTGATCGGCCCGCCGCGCGCGAAAGGCGGCCCCGCACTCCGGGCCATCGCGACCGCTGCTGTAGGCTGGCCTGTATGCAACTGCGCCGTGAGTTCTTGCTCACCCGCCGCCGGGCGATCGACTTCTGTCGTGTCGCCGACTGTTGTTGTCGCTAGACGGTGATCGTGGCGCATTCCTGCCGGCGCGTTCACCGATAGATGCCGGCCGGCGCCAGCGCACCCCCACAGGCCTCCTGTGCCCGACGCGAACGTCTTCCGTCATCTCCCGCCGAGGTCCTCGGCTCCTGATGCCGAGCACCTCATCATCTCGTTCCCACCCCTTGAAAACCCATTCCGGGAGGAAAACCCATGGCACGTTCCGACGTCCTGGTCAGCGCTGATTGGGCTGAGCAGAACCTGCACACCGACAAGGTCGTCTTCGTCGAGGTCGACGAGGACACCAGCGCCTACGACGGCGGCCACATCGAGGGCGCCGTGAAGATCGACTGGAAGACCGATCTGCAGGATTCGGTTCGCCGTGACTTCGTCGACCGCGAGCAGTTCTCCACGCTGCTCTCCGAGCGCGGTATCGCCAATGACGACACCGTCGTCCTGTACGGCGGCAACAACAACTGGTTCGCCGCCTACGCCTACTGGTACTTCAAGCTGTACGGCCACGACGACGTGAAGCTGCTCGACGGCGGCCGCAAGAAGTGGGAGCTCGACGGCCGTCCGCTGTCGACCGAGACCGTCGCCCGCCCTGCCACCGAGTACAAGGCCGCCGACCCAGACAACACCATCCGCGCCTTCCGCGACGAGATCGTCGACGCGATCGGTGCCAAGAACCTGGTCGACGTCCGGTCCCCCGACGAGTTCTCCGGCAAGATCCTGGCCCCGGCCCACCTCCCGCAGGAGCAGAGCCAGCGCGCCGGTCACATCCCGACCGCGATCAACGTGCCGTGGAGCAAGGCGGCCAACGAGGACGGCACCTTCCGCTCCGACGACGAGCTCGCCGAGCTCTACAAGGAGGCCGGTCTGGACGGCGAGAAGGAGACCATCGCCTACTGCCGCATCGGTGAGCGCTCGAGCCACACCTGGTTCGTGCTGCAGGAGCTGCTCGGCCACAAGAATGTCAAGAACTACGACGGCAGCTGGACCGAGTACGGCTCACTCGTCGGCGTTCCGATCGAACTGGGAGAAGGTAAGTAATCATGTGCGCAGCACCCAAGCAGGGGCAGAATCTGCCCGCAGGCGTCGACGTCGAGAAGGAGACCGTCCTGACCGGACAGGTCACCGATTCGGCCGGCAGCCCGGTTGCCGGTGCCTTCGTCCGGCTGCTCGACTCGACCGGTGAGTTCACCGCCGAGGTCGTCGCCAGCCCGACCGGTGATTTCCGCTTCTTCGCCGCCCCCGGCACCTGGACGCTGCGTGCGCTCAGCTCGGTCGGCAACGGTGACACCACCGTGAGCCCCGAGGGCCCGGGCGTGTACACCCAGGACATCACCGTCGCCAAGTAGGGCGTCACCGAAGGTCCCCCAGGGCCCTGATCACCATCCGGTGGTCGGGGCCCTGCGGCGTTCACCGTGCCCCCTGACAGCTTCCGGGAGTGGCGCACCGACAAACGGGTGGCCGTGGTGAGCGCCGACGGAGGAGGGCGGTAAACTGTCCGACGTGGTCATCTTCTTCGAGGTTCTGCTCGCACTGGCGTCGGTCCTGATCATCTGGTTCGCGCTCTACGTCCTCTACCGCCTGGTCACCGACGAATCGTGACCCTTCCCCCCGAAGGGACTCGGCCCGATCCGGACGACGCCACCTCGGCGCCGCGGCGGTCGGGTGACGAGGCGATCGGTCAGGCCGAGGCGCGGGCCGTCGAATCCGGCAGCCGCGAACGCAACCTGCCGACCTGGGACGACATCCCGCTCCCCCCGGACACCGCCAACCTGCGCCTGGGTGCCGACCTGCATCCGGGTCTGCTCGCCCTGCTGCCGATGGTCGGTGTGTGGCGTGGCGAGGGCGAGGCCAACGCTCCCGAAACCAGTGAGGACTATCACTTCGCCCAGCAGATCGTGGTCAGCCACGACGGTCAGAACTTCCTCAACTGGGAGGCGCGGTCGTGGGTGATCGACGAGGACGCCAACTATGTGCGCCCCGACCTGCGCGAGACCGGGTACTGGCGGGTCGGTGAGGACGACACCATCGAACTGCTGCTGGCACACGCCGAGGGTTCGGTGGAACTGTTCTACGGCACACCGCTCAACCAGACCGCGTGGGAACTCGCCACCGACGTCGTGATCAAATCCGAATCGGGCTTCCGCACCGGCGGCGCCAAGCGTCTCTACGGTCTGGTCGAGGACGGCGACCTCGCCTACGTCGAAGAGCGCGTCGACCCCGACGGCGACCTCACCCCCCGGCTGTCGGCCAAACTGCGCCGGCACGTCGGCTAGACCAGCTCACCCGGCCGGTCGTCGGCGACGAAATGCAGGGGGCGGCGCACCTCCAGGACGATGTCGTCCCCGGGTCGCACCGGTTCCAGCGCCTCGGCGAGTACGGTCCCGCCGCCCTGTGTCGCGGTTCCCGACATCCCGGCGACCCGTGCGATGACCCCTGCGAACTGCGCGGTGCTGCCGGCGATCTGTGCGATGACCACCGTCCGATCTCCGGCGTACTCGGTGCCGGTCACCACCGCTGCCACCGTGTCGGCGCGCGAGTCCGTCTCACGTGCGGGCCTGCAGCCCACGTCGGCGGCACGGATCAGCAGCCGTCCCCGTCCGTCACCGCGGGTCGCGAGGTCCACCTCACCGAGCGCGCACCGCGCGCGGTTCGTGTCGGCGACCGCATCCATCACCGCGAGCGGTCCGAACAGGGCGGCCACCTCCGCATCGCGCGGTGACGCGTAGACCTCCTGCGGGGTCCCGATCTGGCGGATCCGTCCGTCGATCAGCACCAGCACCTGATCGGCCATCGCGAGGGCCTCCTCTCGGTCATGGGTCACGAGCAGTCCGGTACCTCCGTCGTCGAGGATCATCCGCCGTACCTCGGTGCGCAGACTCGCCCGCAGCGACGCATCGAGTGCCGAGAACGGCTCGTCGAGGCAGGTGAGCGCCGGTCGTGGGGCGAGCGCGCGGGCCAGCGCGACACGCTGTCGTTGCCCGCCGGACAATGCGGCGGGTCGTCGGTCGGCCAGGTCGCCCATCCCGATCAGGTCGAGCAGTTCGGCCACCCGCGCGCCGCGATCCGCCCGTGGCACACCGAATCCGACGTTGCGCGCCACCGACAGATGCGCGAACAGGGAGCCGTCCTGCGGCACCAGCCCGATCGAGCGTCGTTCGGGTGGCACCCAGGTGCGTGCGGCGGCGACGGTGCGCAGCCGGCCACCGGCACCCCTGCCTGCACCGGCCACCTCGACGGTCCCCCGGCGGATCGGTTCCAGTCCGGCGACCGCCCGCAGCAGGGTCGACTTGCCGCAGCCGGACGGGCCCACCACCACGGTGATCGTCGAGCGTGGCACCGCGAAGCAGATGTCACCGATCACGTCGGTGGTGCGGGAGGCGCCGGTCCGGTATCCGACGGCCAGGTCGGCGACGCGCAGGACGAGATCCTCGGCCGATCCTGCGGTGACGGCTGCGGTCGTGGCTTCGGTCATGGCTCTCCTCGGGGCAGGAATCGGGTCGAGAGCACCACCGTGGGCACCGACGACACCGCGATGAGCACCAGGCCGAGGACTGCGGCCTGGCCGTGATGCAGTTCGTTGACGGCGCTCCACATGTCGGTGGCCAGGGTGCGGGTGCCGATCGGGGCCAGCATCAGCGTGGCGGGCAGTTCCTTGGCGATCGACAGGGCGGCCAGGCCCGCCCCGGCCAGCAGCGCCGGTGCGGTGGCGGGCAGCGTCACCCGCAGCAGGGTGCCGACGGCGCCGACCCCGAGAGTGCGCGATGCCCCCTCGACGCCTCCCGGCAACGCGTCGAGTTCACTGCGCAGCGGTCCCAGGCACAGTGGCAGGAACAGGATCAGATAGGCGACGACGAGCAGGGTGGTGGTGAGGTAGAGCCCCGGGACCGCCCGCACCCCGAAGAACACCAGCGCCACCGCCACGGTGATCCCGGGCAGGGCGAAGCCCAGATACACGATCACCTCGACGAGGTGCGCGGTGCGGCTGCACGGACGCCGCAGGAACAGTGCCACCCCCACCGCGATCACCACGATCACCGCGGCGGCCACGACGGCGAGCCGAAAAGTGTTGATCGCCAACGGCCCTACCCACTCGAGGACGGTGCGGCCGTCGGGTGTCGCCCGCCGCGAGGTGGCGATCTCGCGGATCAACGCCACCACCGGGACCAGCACACCGATCCCGGCGACGCCGGCCATCACAAACCAGGCGAGAATCGAATCATGCTGCACCACAGCGCGATCCACGGTGATCACCGCAGACCGGGCGGGCCGGATCAGTCGCTCGAGCAGGGCGAGGCCGACGGCCATCGCCGCCAGCAGGCAGGCGTACACCGCGGCCAGGGACCGGTCGACGGAACCGTTGTACGCGTTGTGGATTCCCACGGTGAACACGTCATATCGGACGACCGCCGGACCACCGAAGTCGCTGATCGCATACAGCGCCACCAGCAGCGCCCCACCGAGGACCGCCGGGGCGATCCGAGGCCCGGTGGTGCGCAGGAAGGCCACCACGGGCGTGCAGCCGAGGGTGCGGGCCACGTCCTCGGCCGAACGCCCCGTCCCGGACAGCGCCGCAACGGCCGGGAGCATGACCAGCGGATAGCAGGTCATGGTGAGGATCAGCACGGCGGCACCGAACCCCTCGAACCCGGGAATCAGCCGGCCCCAGGCGAATCCGGCGATGTAGGAGGGGATCGCGAGCGGGGCGGCCAGCATCGCGACCCAGATCGGTCGGCCCCGGGCGACACCGCGGCTCACCCCCACCGCCAGGCCCACCCCGATCAGCACCGACAGCACCGTCACGGTGAGCGCCAGCCGGGCCGTGTCGGTGACCAGATCGAGGGTCCGCGTCCGGAACACCGCGGCCCGCACGGTGTCACCTCCGGCACCGCCCGCGCGGATCACCAGGTACACCACGACGAGCGTCACCAGCATCGCCACGGCGATACCGGTGACGCCCGCGAGGACTCGGATACCCCGGTCGGCACGCGACCCCGACGAGACCGAGTGCCTCAGACCGCACCCACCTCGGTGAGCATCCGTTCGGTCCCCGCGACATCGGCGAGGTCGTCGAGATCGACGGTCGGCGGATGCAGATCGGTGAGCAGCGGCGGGATGCCGGCCACCGGGATCGGGATGTCACCGGTGATCGCATACTCGCCGACCTCGGTGGTGAAGTACTTCTGGTTGTCGGCGGTGAACATCGCCCGGACGAAGTCGACGGCCTGCTCCTTGTTCGGCGAACTCTTGAGCACCGCGATGCCGGCGACGTTGACCAACGCTCCGGGGTCGCCGTCGGCGAAGAAGTGCAGGCGCGAGGCCACCGCGTCGATCCCCTTCTCCGCCACCTCCTGCACCCAGTAGTAGTGGTTGGTCAGTCCGGTCGCGATGGTGCCGTCGTCGACCGCCTTGACCAGCGGCCCGTTGCCGTCGAATGCCTTGGGCTCGTTGGCCATGAAGCGGGTCAGCCAGTCGCGTGCGGCGTCGTCCCCGCGGATCAGGCGCAGTCCGGTGACGAAGGACTTGAACGACGGGTTGGTCGGCGCATAGCCCACCTGGCCGCGGAAGCGTGGATCGAGCAGACCGTCGATCCCGGCGGGCAGGTCGGCGGCCGGCACCCTCGACGGGTTGTAGAGCAGCACGCGCGACCGTGCCGACGTGGCCGCCCAGCCACCCGACTCCGACCGATAGGTCGCCGGAACCCGGTCGACGATGTCGGCCGGCAGCGGCTCGAGCAGCCCGGCCATCGCGAGGACGCCCAGTTCGCCGGCGTCCTGCGCGAAGAACAGGTCGGCCGGGGAGTGCTCACCCTCCTCGAGGATCTGTGCGGCCTTCTTGTCGTAGGCGGGGGTGACGGTCACGCCGAGGTCGATACCCTCGACAAGCGGCCCCACCAGGGACTCCGAACGGCCCGAGTACAGCGTCAGCGAGCCGTCATCATCGTTCGTCCCGCTGCCCTCGTCCGACCCGCCGCTGCAGGCGACGGTGCCCACCAGGACCACCGCCAGCACTGCGGCCACCAGGCCCGCGCGTCTGGTTCGCTTCATCGAATCCCACTCCCATCGGTCAATTCGGACATCGCGATGAGAGTAGAGAGAAGCCTTGCCTCACACGAGGTCCCGGCTCTCAGGAAGTTTCAGCGTTCTCACAGGCTCGCGGTGAAGCAGCAGGTCAGGCGGACATCTGCACCACGTCGACGACGACCGGCCGACGGTGGTGACGGGCCACCTGCACATAGTGCAGACCCGGACCGGGTGGGATCGGGATGCATTCGCCGGGGCGGGCGACGACCAGATCGAATGCGCCGCCGATCGCGGTCATCAGCACCGCGATGCGGGCGCTTCCGTCGTTGTGGACCACCACCGTCCCCCCGAGGTCCGTGTAGTGCACGCCGACCTCCGCCGGGCGCGGGGTTCGGTCGCCACGCCCGGGCCGCGGTGCGGTGCCGGGGGTCCAGAACTCGTCTGACCCCGGCATCGTCGACCAGTCGACGTCCTGCGGTCGGGGCGGGTGCACGAGCACGATGGGGACCTCACGCGTGTGGTTCGGGCGGGTGCGGATCGGGTCGTCGACGATCTGACCGACCAGCACCGGCCGACCGTCCCGTCGTTCGCCCTGCAGGATGTGGAACTCGCTGTCGGGCAAGGCCGCCGACGCCCCGCTCGGCAGCGGTGTGAACCTGGTGTCGGTGGTGCCGGTGAATCCCGGCAGGGACAGCACCGCCAGGTCGCTGCCCCCGCGGTTGTGCAGGGTCAGATGTGAGTCGGCCCGCCCCGGGGTACACGTGTAGGTCAGTCCGCCGGCCTGCCCGGTGAGCCAGGTGGCCGCACCGTCCTCGGTCCACTCCGGGTCGCCCGGGGTGAGAAAGCGGTCGGCGACGCGTCGAGGTGCGCCGATCTCGGTGGTGATCACGGTCATCGCAGTACTCCTCGCTCCGGATGCCGGACCCGAACTGCTCCTCCGGCTCCTCCAGTTCACCGCGGGTGGGCGGGCCGGACACGAGTAGTGCACTACCTGAACAACGCGAGACGGCCCCCGCACCGCCCGGGGCATCGGGCGTGTCGACCGGACTGGGTCGGGTGCGGGGGCCGGGTGACCACCTGGTATTCGCGGTGCAGAGACCTCCTGAGCGGATATCAGATGGCACTCCGCGTCAGCGGATGGTCACCTCACATGTCCCTGAGCAATTCAACTCGGACCACCTCCTTCCTCGTGTACTCCCGAAGTTACGCCCGATACTCGCGGTGCGGCAACAGGTTTTCCACGAGCCGTCCCCGTGGCTCATCCGACGGGGGCCGGCACCAGCCGGATCACGTCGGCGGCGGTGTCATCGGGCAGCTGATGGGTGACCACGACGACAATGCGGTCGGGGCCGACCAGTCCGTCCGACGGGTCGAGCAGGCGGTGCATCAGGCGCCGGGCATCGGTGGTGTCGAGATGCTCGGTCGGTTCGTCGAGCAGGACCACCGGTGCACGGTGGATCAGGGCGCGCGCCAACAACAGTCGCCGACGCTGGCCGCCGCTGAGCGCCTCGGCCCCGCCGACGAGATCGGTGTCGAGACCGTCGGGCAGCCGCGCCACCCAGTCGGCGAGGCCGACCTCGGCGAGCGCGGCAGCGATCTCGGCGTCGGTGACATCGCCGCGGGCGACCCGCAGGTTCTCCCGCACCGACGTCGAGAAGATGTGGGCCTCCTCTGCGAAATAGCATGTGGCCGAACGGAGTTCGACCGGATTCCCGAACGGCGTGCTGGTCGCGGTGGCCGTCACGGTGCCCGAGCACGGGCTGAGGAGCCCGGACAAGGTGAGCATCAGCGTCGACTTCCCCACCCCGCTGGGACCGACGACGGCCAGCCGGGAGCCCGGTGGCAGGGTGCGGGTCAGGCCGTCGGCGGGGCCGAGGACCTGATCGGCCGACCAGCCCCAGCGCACACCCCGCACGTCGAGGGTGACCGGTCCGGGATGGACTTCGACGTCGTCGATCTGCGCGACGCCGTCCGGGTCGCTCGGCGCACCGGCGTGGGCCCGCCGGTGCGCACCGTCGACCAGCGCCATCACCCGCGCCGCCGCCTGCCGGCTGCGCTCGAGCTGGATACCGGCCTCGGTGAGCGGTGCGGTCGATTCGAACGCCGACAGCGGCAGCAGGATCAGCACACCGAGCAGCATGGGGGTGAGCTGTCCGGTCACCGACGAGACGTCGGCCAGCGATCCGGTGACCTCGCCGGCCAGACCGATGCCGATCAGGCAGGCGGCCAGCAGCGAGACGCCGAGCGAGGTCGGGATGGCGGCGGTCGCCGCGGCCTCGATCCGACGGCCACGGTCGGTGGCGACGATCGCGTCGGCATCGGCACGGCGGGCGGCGTCGAGCACGGTCGCGCGGCGTCGGGCCACGACGAGTTCGGATGCGTGCCACAGCGCGGTGGTGGTGGCATCGGCGGAACGGTGCACGGCCTGCGCGCCGTCGGCCAGGGTTCGGGCCGATCCGCGGGCCGCCAGCCACGGTGCGATGACCCCGGACACGATCAGTGCCACCGCCAGGACCACTGCGGCCCAGCCGGATACGAGGGCCATGATCGCGACGGCCGCCGCGGAGGTGGTCAGGCCGACGCCGATCGGGATCATCGCGCGGATCAGGGCATTGCCGATCTCGTCGATGTCGTCGCCGGTGCGGGTCAGCAACTCACCGCGCCGCAGGGTCACCGAGTACGCGGGAGAACCGGACGCGAGCGCCAGGTAGATGCGCTCGCGGGCGGTGGCCATCGCGCCGAGCGCCAGATCGTGGGTGGCGAGGCGTTCGAGATAGCGGAACAGGCCGCGTGAGATGCCCAGTGCGCGCACTGCGGTGATGGCCACCGACAGATACAGGACCGGCGGCATCTGCCAGGCACGCGTGATCAACCAGGCCGACAGCGCGGCCAGGCCGAGCGCCGACAGCGCGCCGGCCACACCCAGGACCAGCGGCATCACGACCGCCCGGGCCCGCAGGCCCAGCAGTCCCAGGGCACGGATCAGCGGATCGGAACGCAGTTCAGCCCACATGGACGACCTCCGGGAACTCGATCACCTCGTGGGCGACGCCGCGTGCCACCGCGCGGTGGGCGACGACGATGACGGTGTCACCGGCGCGCGCCCGGGCCGCCAGGGCCTCGAGTACGGTCCGCTCGGCGGCCGCGTCGAGGTGGGCGGTCGGTTCGTCGAGCAACAGCAGCGGCGCGGGAGCGGCCAGCACGCGGGTGAGCGCCAGGCGTTGCCGCTGGCCGGCCGACAGTCCCACTCCCCCGGAGCCGAGTACGGTGTCGGGGCCGTCGGGCAGGGCGGCGAGCACCTCGTCGAATCCGGTCGTGGCGCAGGCCCGTCGCAGTCCCTCCGGATCGAGTGCACCGAACAGCGCGAGGTTGTCGGCGACGGTCCCGGGAACCACCACCGGGTGTTGCGGGAGCCAGGCGATCTGCTCGTGATAAGCGCCGGGTTCGAGCTCGGCCACCGAGATCGAGCCGACGAGCACCGACCCCTCCTCGGGGGCCAGCAGACCGAGGATCGCGGCGATCGCGGTGGACTTGCCGGAACCGTTCGGTCCGGCGAACACCGTCAGCGCACCGGGAAGCAGCGTCGCCGACAGTTCGTGCGGGGCCCAGCCGTCACGGCCGTGCACCCCGACGTCGAGCAGCCGGATAGGTTGTCCGGCAACGGTGCAGGTGCGGATGCGGGCGTGCGGCGCGTGGCCGTCGTCGGACTCGATGAGATCGAGCACCTCGCGGGATGCGGCGACGCCGTCGGCGGAGTTGTGGAACTGGGCGCCCACCTCACGCAGCGGCTGATACGCCTCCGGCGCCAGGATCAGTGCGAGAACGCCTGCGTACAGACTCATCTCGCCGCCCACCAGGCGCAGGCCGATCGCCACCGCGACGAGTGCCACGCACAGGGTCGACAGGAGTTCGAGCACACCACCGGACAGGAACGCCACGCGGAGCGCCGACATCGTCGAACGCTGATGTGCGAGTCCGAGTTCGGCCACCTGGGCCGCCGGGGCGCGGGCCCGGTTGAGCGCACGCAGGGTGGGCAGACCGGCGACCAGGTCGAGGAGTTGGCCGGTGAGCCGGCTCATCGTGGCCAGCTTGCGTTCGGTGCGATCGCGGGTCATCACCCCGATCAGCACCATGAACAGCGGGATGAGCGGGAGAGTGATCAGGATGATCACCGCCGACAGCCAGTCGGTCAGCGCGATCACCGTCACGACGGTCGGCGTCACCAGCACCGTGACGATCAGCGCCGGCACGTACCCGGACAGGTACGGGCCGAGCGCGTCCAGTCCGCGCAGCAGCGTGGTGGTGGCATGGTCGCGGCGCCGCAACAACTCTCGCGGCGACGTCTGGTCGGGATCGGTGAGACCCTCGAGCGCCCGCCCCCGCAGTTCGGTGATCGCCTGCGCCGACGACCGGTGTGCATACCGGTCGTGGGCATACGAGGCGCCGACGCGGATGGCGAGGGCCGCCACCAGAATCCCCAGATGCCAGGCCTGGGCACCGAGGCTGCGACGGCCCGGATCGGTGATCAGCTCGGACAGGATCGACGCGGTCATCGCCGCGGTGACGATCACCGCAACCACGGTGACCGTGGCGAACAGCGCCGTCACCACCACATAGTGACGAGTGGTCCGGGAGTACCTCAGCAGTCGCGGGTCCAGCGGCGGCGCCGCGCGTCGGGCGCCGCCGCCGGCCGCTTCGGTCACCACCGGTGAGCGAGTGGTGATCGCTGGTGGCACATGCCTACTCCCCCACACGCAGGGACGGCAGGCCGGCCGGCTTGGGGATCTGCTCGATGCTGATCCGCTTGCGGAACACCCAGTACGTCCACCCCTGGTAGCAGATCACCACCGGGGTGATGATCAGCGCGGCCCAGGTCATCACGGTGAGGGTGTAATTGCTCGACGCGGTGTTGTCGATGGTGAGGTTCCAGGCCGAATTCGTCGTCGACGGAAGGACATTCGGGAACAGCACCGAGAACAGGGTGGCCACGGTGCCGGCGATCGCGATACATGTCGCGGCGAAGGCGATGCCCTCCCGCTGCACCTGGGTGGCGGCCACCATCACGACCGCGGCGACCGCGGCGATCAGCACCGGAATCCAGGTCCAGCCGTTGCCGTAGGCGAACTGTGTCCACAGCAAGAACGCCGCCGCGACCACGAGGGTCGGGATCGCGAGGAGCTTCGCGTACTTCATCGCGTCCTGCTGCAGCACACCACTGGTCTTGAGGCCCAGGAAGATCGCGCCGTGGGTGAGGAACACCAGCAGCGTGGTGAGCCCACCGAGGAGCGCGTACGGGTTGAGCAGGTTGAAGAACCCGGCGGTGTACTGGTGGTCGGCGTCGATCGGCAGACCACGGACCACGTTGGCGAAGGCCACGCCCCACAGGATCGCGGGAATCCATGAGCCGAGCCCGATTCCGACGTCACACCACTGACGCCACCTGGGATCGTTGACCTTTCCGCGCCATTCGATGGCGACGACCCGGGTGATCAGGCCGATCAGGATCAGGAACAACGGCAGGTAGAACGCGGTGAACATGGTGGCGTACCAGCCACCGAACGCGGCGAACAACGCACCGCCTGCGGTGAGCAGCCACACCTCGTTGCCGTCCCAGACCGGACCGATCGTGTTGAGCAGCACTCGTCGTCGTTTGTCGGGGTCGGCGACCTCGTCGGAGGCGGCGACCCGGTCGTCGCCTCCGGTGTGGGTCCGACCCAGGAACGGCATGAGCATGCCGACCCCGAAGTCGAAGCCCTCGAGCACGAAGTAGCCGATGAACAGGACGGCGACGAGGATGAACCAGAAGTTAGCCAGCATCAGTCGTCACTCCTCAGTATGCGAACGAGAGTTGTTTGGGCTCATCGGCATCGGAGTCGTCGTCGGACCTGATCTCCGGAGCGATGTGGTCATGGGCGGCCGGTCCCTCCAGCGCATAGCGGCGTTGCAGCATGAACCACACGACGCCGAGCGCACCGTAGAGGATGGTGAAGCCGATCATCGTCACCCACAGCACCGGTGGCGTGTGGTTGGAGACGCCGTCCTGCACCATCATGCTGATCTGGCGTGGATCGAGGTTGTCCTGGAAGTTCGGGGCGACGACCCACGGCTGGCGACCCATCTCGGTGAAGATCCAGCCGGATGCGTTGGCCAGGAACGGGGTCGGGATCATCCACAAAGCGAGGATGCCGAACCGTCTGGACTCCACCACCCGCTTCTTCCGGGTGAGCCACAGGCCACCCAGGGCGACGACCACCGAGCCCAGCGCCCAGGTGATCATGGCGCGGAATCCCCAGTAGGTGACGAACAGGTTGGGTGCGAAGTTCTGGCCCGGCATGTCGAAGTACTCCTGGTACTGCGCCTGGAGTTCGTTGACGCCCTGCAGGTCCGCGTCGAACCGGTGGGTGGCCAGGAACGACAGCATGTTCGGTATCTCGATGACGTGATCGATGTTGTCGCAGTTGTTCTGCCGGCCGATCGACAGGACCGAGAAACCGGCACCGGTCTCGCTGGTGCACAGCGACTCCGCCGAGGCCATCTTCATCGGCTGCTGCTTGAACATGATCTGGGCCTGGAAGTCACCGGTGATGAACAGTGCGACCCCGGCGACGATGGTGACCCACAAGGCCAACCGGGTGACCGGTCGCCACAGTTGGTGCGCGTCGCGTTCGAGGTCGTCGGCGGTGGCGTCGACCTGGCTGGGCGCGGTGGTCGGCGGCAGATCCGGGATCTCACCGGTCTCGGCGGCAGCACGCAGCTTCTTGGCGCGCCACATGTTCCGCGACATCCACCAGATTCCGATCGCCGCGACGAAGGTGGCCGCGGTCAGCCACGCACCGGCGAGGACGTGCGGGAACGCGGCGAGGGTCGTGTTGTTGGTGATCACAGCCCAGAAGTCGTTCATCGCCGGACGATTGCGGGTCTCGTCCCAGGCCACGCCCACCGGGTGCTGCATCCACGAGTTGGCCGCGATGATGAAGTACGCCGAGGCGGTGACACCGATCGCGGCCAGCCAGATGGTGGCCAGGTGCACCTTGCGGGGCAATCGATCCCAGCCGAAGATCCAGAGGCCGAGGAAGGTCGACTCGAGGAAGAAGGCCACCAGGCCCTCGAGTGCCAGCGGCGCCCCGAACACGTCGGCGACGAAGCGGCTGTACTCGCTCCAGTTCATGCCGAACTGGAACTCCTGCACGATGCCGGTCGCGACACCGAGCGCGAAGTTGATCAGGAAGAGCTTCCCGAAGAACTTGGTCGCGCGCAGCCACTGCTCGTTGCCGGTCTTGTGCCAGACGGTCTGCATGATCGCGACCAGGGGCGCGAGCCCGATGGTCAGCGGCACGAAGAGGAAGTGATAGACGGTGGTGATGCCGAATTGCCACCGGGACAGATCCAGAGCGTTCAAATTCGCCTCAAATCGCTTGGCCGCGCCTCGGGCTGCGAGACGCGAACAGGGACGCAAGCATAGGCACTGACGCAGCGACACCGGTGCGACACCACTGACGCCCTAGTACTACGGCGCGTAGTACCTACGTCGGCGACGTTACGCCGGCCTGAATAGCCCGACAAGCGACCAAGGTCCCGCCACCGCGGATTCAGTTGTGGGCCGAGTCTCTCTTGTGGTACGAGTCACGCATTCCGGACTCGACTTTATTCTGGCTGAACGGAAATCGCGCGGTTGACCAAATCGACGAATTTCTTCGCATGCTCGGGCTCCGGCATCGCACGGCCGTTGAGCGCGGTCACCCGCGCGGCCAGGGTGACGCTGCTGATCAGCCACACCGAGTCGGCGACCAACAGGTCGGCCGGCCGCAGCACCCGGGTCTGCGTCGCCCACCCCTCCGACTCCGCGAGCGCGAACGTTGCGAGCTGCGTGGTCCCGGGCAGGATGCCCACCTCGACCGGAGGCGTGACCAGCGTCTCGCCGGTGACGGCCACCACGGTGGACCTCGGACCCTCCAGAACGGCCCCCTCGCTGCTGACGTAGATCACGTCGTCGTGGCCGAGTGAGTTCGCGTACCGCAGCGCGGCCATGTTCGTCGCATAACTCAATGTCTTGGCGCCGAGCAGCTGCCAGGGTGCGGCCTCCGCCAGGTCGAGGGAGAAGCCACGCTCCAGGGTCACCACCGACACCCCGGACTCGCGCGCGGCGACGGCGCGCGGGGCGACCTCGCCGACGGTCAGGTAGGCGGTCGGCGGGCCGGCGGGAGTGCTCTCTCGGCCGCGCGAGTACACAAGGCGCAGCAGGCCTTCGGTCCGGCTCCCGGCACGCTCGGTCCAGGTCCGGGCGGCGACGTCGACCGCCGCCTGCCAGGCCACCCGGTCCGGGGCGGGCAGATCCAGCATGATCGCGCTGCGTGCGAGCCGGTCGAGGTGCAGGTCGACGCAGCGTGCCTCGCCGTCGCGGATCAGCAGGGTCTCGAAGATGCCGTCACCCCTCACCGCCGCGAGGTCGTCGGCATGGAGGAACGGGGTGTCCGGATCGAGGACCGTGCCATCGAGGGTCACCAGGATCGACTGCGCCATACCGCCAAGGGTATGCGGGGGTGTGCGACGGTGTGGCATCGGCACCGAAGTGTCTAGACTCGAGGGGTGACCCGCTCACCCATCCTGACCAGGTATTCCGGCGAGGGAGCGGTCGGTTCGGCCGTCGCTGCCGGCGCCGCCGACACCGGCGGCGGTACAGAATCCGACAGCTCCCCGTACGAGACCCCGTGGTACGAGACCCCGTGGCACTACGGCGACCCGCTGGGCGAACAACGTGCCGCGATCACCGGGGCGATCGTCGTCGATCGCAGCGACCGCGCAGTGCTCGAGCTCACCGGCCCCGACCGGCTGAGCTGGCTGCACACCATCTGCAGCCAGCACCTCACCGACCTCGCCGACCGGCACAGCGCCGAGGCGCTCTCGCTGGACATGAACGGCAGGGTCGAGGACCACTTCGCCGTCACCGACATCGACGACGTCACCTGGATCGACACCGAGGCCGCTCGTGGCCAGGCGCTGCTGGACTTCCTCACCAAGATGGTCTTCTGGGCCACGGTGGAACCCGCCGGCCGCCCGGATCTGCGGATGGTCACCCTGATCGGCCCCGACGCCGTGCGCGGCCCGATCGCCGAGGTGCTCGGCATCCCCGCGGACGCCGAGGTCTATCAGGCCGGCGATCTGCCCGAGACCCACCACGACGACGAACCGCTCGGGTTCTGGCGGATCATGCCGCCACTGTCGGAGGGGCCGCACTCCGACACCGTGCTGCCCGTCGTCGACGTGGTGGTGCCCGAACCCGACCTGCTGACCTGGTGGGCCGAACTCGTCGCCGCCGGTGCCCGGATGGCCGGCAGCTGGGCCTTCGACGCACTGCGCGTCGCGGGGGTGCGGCCACGCCTGGGCGTCGACACCGACGAGCGCACCATCCCGCATGAGGTGAACTGGATCGGCGGACCCGCCGAGTTCGGTGCGGTGCACCTCGACAAGGGCTGCTACCGCGGGCAGGAGACGATCGCGCGGGTGCACAACCTCGGCAAGCCGCCCCGACACCTGGTCCTGCTGCACCTCGACGGCTCCACCGACCATCGGCCCGCACCGGGTGGCCCGATCACCGCGGGCGGCCGCACCGTCGGCCGGCTCGGGACCGTCGTCGACCACTTCGATCTCGGCCCGGTCGCGCTCGGTCTGGTCAAGCGTGGGATCGGCGCGGACATCGATCTGGTCGTCGGCGACGAGGACGCCGTGGCCGCACGGATCGATCCCGATTCGGTGGCCTCCGACGACCATGTGCAGGCCGGCCGCGCCGCGGTGGAACGACTCCGTGGACGAGCCTGAGGTGGTGGACGGGGCCGAGGTGACCAGGGAACTGCCGGTCGGCCGGGTTCTGGCCGTCTGCGTGGTGACCGCCGACGTCGATCTCGGCGCCGCGGGGGTGAGCGCGATCGACAAGCGCCCGCAGCCGGACCGCGTCGTCGTCGGGGAACTCGGCCTCGTCACCGACCACGTGTGTGACACCAAGCACCACGGGGGTGTCGATCAGGCGGTGTACGCCTACGACGACGCCGAGGCCCGGCGCTGGGCAGGCGAACTCGGGCGTGAGCTTGCTTACGGCTGGTTCGGTGAGAACCTCCGGATCCAGGGCATGCCCGTGACCGACGCCATCGTCGGTGAACGGTGGGCGGTCGGCTCCGACGGCCTCGTGCTCGAGACCACCATCCCCCGTATCCCGTGCCGCACGTTCGCCGCGTGGGCGGCGGAACCGCAGTGGGTCAAACGGTTCATGCAGCGTGGCGATTCCGGCGCCTACCTGCGTGTTCTGACACCGGGAACGGTCGGCGCCGGCGACGAGGTACGGGTGCTGCATCGGCCCGATCACGGTGTCCGGGTGCGCGACCTGATCTTCGGCACGGCAGCGGCGAACCTCCGCGCACTGCTCGCCGGTGACGATCTCCCACCGAAGGTGCGGCGTGAGGCAACCAGGCATCTGGCCCGCGCCTGACCGGGTCGGCGTGGCGTGGCCAGGGGAGTCAACGGAATCGGCGAGAGCGCGCTAGACTGGTCCCCACGACATACTCAACTACCTAGAGAACGGGGCCGCCACACGTCTGGCCGCCCCGTCATTGTGCGAGGGGGTCCCATATGGGCCGCGGCCGGGCTAAAGCAAAGCAGACGAAGGTTGCTCGTCAGCTCAAGTACTCCACTCCCCACACCGACTTCGAGAGCTTGCAGCGCGAGCTGTCGGGGTCGGGGGATTCGGTTGATCACCACCCGGATCCCGTGGACGAGTGGGCCGAAGAGGACGAGTGGCGCCACGCCTGACGGCGTGGAGTCGAGAGCCTCTTGACCTGGACCTGACGTCGACCACCCCGACGCAGGCACGGTAGCTTCCGAATCGCAGCGACGACGCCGGTCACCGGTTGTGAGCCCCAGTCCGGGCCACGCCGGTGGCCGGTGCCGTCGCTTGTGGTCGTCGACCGGCATCTGTTCCCGCTCCTGCTCTTCCCGCCTCCCGAGTTCGCCAACAGAAACTAGGGGAAGGCGACTCTCCCCTACTTTCGTCACCTTCCCCGTGTTGCAACCAGGGGAAAGCCACGAATCCAGGGGAAGAACACTTTCCCCTGGTTTCGGACTTTCCCCTGGTTTCGGACTTTCCCCTGGTTTCGGACTTTCCCCTGGTTTCGGACGTTCCCCGGGCTTCCCCCCAGACATACGACAGAGCCCGTCGGTACCGATCACTCGGTGTCGACGGGCTCTGGCGGTGTCTCGTGTCTGTGTTCCCGTGTCCGGCAGGTACTCAGAAGCGCGGATGCTCGCCGACGAGTGTCACGCGCGGGGCGGCATCGGCGGACCGCTTGATGGTGCCCAACACCCAGTTGTCGACGTGGCGCGCGGTCAGGATCGCCTGTGCGCGGTCGGTGTCCTCGGGGGCGACGACGGCGACCATGCCCACACCCATGTTGAAGGTGCGCTCCATCTCGGCCTGCACCACACGACCGCGCTGTGCGATCATCGCGAAGATCGGTGCGGGCGTCCAGGTGTTGCGTTCCAATTCGGCGACCAGCCCGTCCGGGATCACCCGGGCGAGGTTCTCGGCCAGTCCGCCCCCGGTGACGTGGGCAAAGGTGCGCACATCGGTCTCGGCGGCCAGGGCCAGGCAGTCGCGGGCATAGATGCGGGTGGGCTCGAGCAGCTCCTCACCGAGGGTGCGGCCGAATTCCTCCACGTGCCCACCGAGGTCCATGTGACCCCAGTCCAGCAGGACCTTGCGGGCCAGCGAGTAGCCGTTGGAGTGCAGACCCGAGGCACCCATGGCGATCACGGTGTCGCCGGCGCGGACCTTCTCCGGGGACAGCACCTGATCGGCCTCGACGACGCCGATCGCGGTCGCCGACAGATCGTAGTGGTCGTCACGCATCAGACCCGGGTGTTCGGCGGTCTCACCACCGAGCAGGGCGCAGCCCGCGGTGACACAGCCGTCGGCGATACCGGCCACGATCTCGGCGACCGTCTCGGGCACCACCTTGCCGATGGCGATGTAGTCCTGCAGGAACAGCGGTTCCGCACCGCAGACGACGAGGTCGTCGACACACATGGCCACGAGGTCCTGGCCGACGGTGTCGTGTTTGCCGACCGCCTGGGCGACGGCGAGCTTGGTACCGACACCGTCGCTGGCGGCGGCGAGCACGGGTTCACGGTAGTTGCCCTTGAGGGCGAACAGCCCGGAGAATCCGCCGAGCCCACCGAGTACCTCGGGACGCGTGGCACGCTTGGCGTGGGTCGAGATCAGCTCGACAGCGCGCTCACCGGCGTCGATGTCCACCCCTGCGGCCGCATACGACAGGCCCTCGGGCGTGGTGTTCGTGTTCTCGGTGGCCGAATCCTGTTCGCTCATCTCCGGCGAAGCACCCCTTGTTCGAATCAGGTCAGGCAGACCGCCGCCGATCGGCGATCTCGTCCCTGGCGGACCAATCCGCCGGATACACGCTACCCGAGACCGAGGTCAGGGCCGCATCACGGCACTGACGTTGTCATTCTGCGCGGTCAGTGGGTCCGCACGGTTCTGATCGGCCGCATTCGCGAGCATCTGCTCGAGGACGGCCTTGCCCATCGAGGTCTCCTTGGGGAGCTCGATCGGATAGTTGCCGTCGAAGCAGGCCGCGCAGAGCTTCGACGCCGGCTGCTCGGTTGCGCCGATCATCTCCTCGATGCTGATGTAGCCGAGCGAGTCGGCACCGATCGCCTGCCGCACGCCCTCCACCATGTGCTCCTCGGAGTCCATGCCGTTGGCGATCAGCTCGGCCGGCGACGCGAAGTCGATGCCGTAGAAGCAGGGCCAGCGCACCGGGCTCGACGCGATCCGCACATGGATCTCGGCCGCACCGGCCTCCCGCAGCATCCGGATGAGGGCCCGCTGGGTGTTGCCGCGCACGATCGAGTCGTCGACGACGACGAGCCGTTTGCCTCGGATCACCTCGCGGAGCGGATTGAGCTTCAGCCGGATACCCAGCTGGCGAATGGTCTGCGACGGCTGGATGAAGGTGCGCCCGACATAGGCGTTCTTCATCAGACCCTGCCCGTAGGGGATGCCGGATTCCTGGGCGAAGCCGACCGCGGCCGGAGTACCCGACTCCGGCACCGGGATCACCAGGTCACCGACGGCCGGATGCTCCCTGGCCAGGCGACGACCGATCTCGACGCGGGTGGAGTGCACCGACCGGCCGTGGATCACGCTGTCCGGGCGGGCGAGATAGACGTACTCGAAGACACAGCCACGCGGAGTGGCCGGGGCGAACCGGGTGCTGCGGACACCGTCGGCGTCGATCGCGAGGAGCTCACCGGGTTCGATGTCACGGACGAAGGACGCGCCGACGATGTCGAGGGCAGCGGTCTCCGACGCCACCACCCAGCCGCGGTCGAGGCGGCCCAGCGACAGCGGGCGCACGCCGTGCGGGTCGCGGGCGGCGTACAGGGTGTGCTCGTCCATGAAGGTCAGGCAGAACGCGCCGCGCAGCGTCGGCAGGAGCTCCATCGCCGCCTGCTCCAGGGTGCTGTCGGCGGCGCCGTGTGCCAGCAACGCGCCGACGATGTCGGAGTCGGACGTGGCGGCGGTGGACTTGATGCCGAGTTCGCGGGCCCGGCTGGCGAGGTCGGCCGTGTTGACCAGGTTGCCGTTGTGCCCGAGGGCGACGCCGGTACCCGCGGCCGTGGTGCGGAAGATCGGCTGGGAGTTCTCCCAGGTGGTGGAACCGGTCGTGGAGTATCGGCAGTGTCCGATCGCGACATGGCCCGACATCGACCCGAGGGTCTGCTCGTCGAAGACCTGGCTGACCAGACCGAGATCCTTGAACACCAGCACCTGCGAGCCGTCGCCGACCGCGATGCCGGCGGCTTCCTGACCGCGGTGCTGCAGCGCGTAGAGGCCGTAATAGCTCAGTTTGGCGACATCCTCACCGGGCGCCCACACACCGAACACACCGCATTCCTCGCGGGGATCGTTCTCCATCTCGCCGGCCGGTGCGGAACCGTGACAGGGCGGAGTGGTGGCCGACGGATCGTGGTCGGCTGGCAGATGATCGGTCATCGACGAGCTCCCTGGGGGCTGGGCGGGGTCGGACATACGGCGTTGCCGTGACTCCGCGGGGGCGGGCCAACGCAACGGCGGGTTGGGAGACCTCCATGGAGTTTACCGGCCGCCACCGACCGAAGGCCAACCGTTCAGCGTCGTGGCGCGGACCGGAATTCCCCGGCCAGACCCGGAGCGGTGTGCAGCGTGACGCGTCTCACCGCAGATCGAGCGGTACCAGTGGCAACCAGTGGGCCACCTCACCGGCACGGCTGCCCGACGCGCTCACCGTGCCGTCGCCGACCAGGTCGTCGAAGCCGGCGGCACCGACGACGAGCAGCAACCACGACCGCGCGTCGGTCTCGACGACGTTCGGCGGGGTGCCGCGCGTGTGCCGCGGCCCCTCGATGCACTGCACCGCGACGAAGGGCGGCACCCGTACCTCGACGGAGTTGCCGGGGGCGACGTCCTCGAGGGTGCGAGCGGTCAGTCGGACGGCCGCGGCGAGTTCGGCGCGCGGCGGGGTGGGCAGTGCGGCGTCACGCAGCCATGGCCCCACCGCGACGACGGCGGCGCGGGCGGCGGCGGGATCGATCGGTTTCCGGGCGGGCACGCCAGTGATCATGCCCCGGCATGCGGGACATGATCACCGGCCCCCTCCTCTCACACCGGGCCCCCACCCGGACACGTCCCCGATCACACCAGGCCCGATCAGACCAGGCCCGATCAGACCAGGCCCGATCAGACCAGGCCCGATCAGACCAGGCCCGGTCACACCAGGGTGATCTCCACCGGCACCCGGTTGCCGATGGTGTGTCCCACCGGCGAGCTCGCCTGGACCTTGGCGTGCAGGGCCTCGAGCTGCTCGCGGGGCGCGTCGGAGTCGATGGTCACCGTCGCCGACACCGAGTCGAAGCCGGCATGGCCCTCCCCCAGCCCGAGGAAGACCGTGAGGTCGACGTCGCCCTTCACGTCCACGCGCAGATCCTTGAGTTCGATCCCGGCGACCGTCGCATTGGCGGCGTAGCCCACCGCGAGGCAGTTGCCGAGCGCGCCCAGCAGCTGTTCCACCGGATTCGGAGCGGTGTCGGCGCCACCCAGACCGGCCGGCTCGTCGGAGGCGATCGGGTCGAACCCACGCACCCGCGCCTGCGAGGCGAACGCACGATTCCACTGGACGCGCGCCGCCCAGGTGGTCTTGGCCTTGGCGGGGTCGGCCTGGATCGACTCGACGAGCCTTCCCACGGCGGCGATGTCGACGTCGTTGAGCGTGCTGGTCAGTTGTTCTGTGGTCATGCGCCGGACACTAGGGCTGCCGTCGGCCGTTGTGACCACTCCGCCTCACCACGGGTTCAACCCTGGACACCGCGATTCAGACCAGCTCGCGGTCGGATCTGCGTCACGATTGACCCATGGGAACCGACGTCAGCAGCCAGCAGTTCACCGGCGCCGACCGGGTGCGGTTCCGGCGCCAGGTCGGCCGCGGCACCGAGGCGATCGCCCGGATGCTCGCCGACGGCCTGTTCACCGACCAGGGCCGTCCGCCGCAACCGTTGCTGGGGATGGAGGTGGAGCTCAACCTCGTCGACGACGAGATGGAACCGGCGATGGCCAACGCCGAGGTGCTCGACGCCATCGCCGACCCCGACTACCAGACCGAACTCGGCCAGTTCAACATCGAGATCAACGTGGCTCCCCGCCCGTTCACCACCGACGACACGCTGTCCCTCGAGCAGTCGTTGCGCACGTCGCTCAACCGGGCCGAGGAGCGTGCGGCCCGGGTGAACAGTCACCTGGTGATGGTGGGCATGCTGCCGACCTTGCGCACCGAACACTTCGCGCATCACTGGATCTCGGCCAACCCGCGGTACGACCTGCTCAACCAGCAGATCTTCGCCGCACGCGGGGAGGACATCGAGATCGACATCACCGGCGTCCCGCTGGGTGATCACCACGACGTCGAGCGGCTGCACACCGAGACCGACTCGATCCTGCCGGAGGCGGCGTGCACCTCGCTACAGCTACATCTGCGGGTGGCACCCGAGGACTTCGCCGCACACTGGAACGCCGCGCAGGCGATCGCCGGAATCCAGGTGGCCCTCGCCGCGAACGCCCCGTTCCTCGCCGGGATCGCACTGTGGCACGAGAGCCGGATCCCGGTCTTCGAGCAGGCCACCGACACCCGGCCGCTGGAACTCAAGAACCAGGGCGTGCGACCACGCGTCTGGTTCGGCGAGCGGTGGATCACCACGATCTTCGACCTCTTCGAGGAGAACACCCGGTATTTCCCGGCGCTGTTGCCGGTGGCCACCGATGTCGATCCGCTGGCCCGGCTCGACGCCGGCGAGATCCCGACTCTCGACGAGCTGCGCCTGCACAACGGCACCGTCTACCGCTGGAACCGCCCGGTCTATGACGTCGTCGACGGCCATGCGCACCTACGGGTGGAGAACCGGGTGTTGCCGGCCGGGCCG
Organism: Gordonia sp. NPDC003376; assembly: GCF_053589235.1. NCBI lineage: Bacteria > Bacillati > Actinomycetota > Actinomycetes > Mycobacteriales > Gordoniaceae > Gordonia > Gordonia sp. NPDC003376. The sequence goes on from NZ_JBSFRM010000026.1 coordinate 47,294, forward strand.
ACCGTCGTCGACACGATGGCCAATGCGGCCTTCTATTACGGACTCGTCCGCGGCCTGGTCGAGGCCGACCGCCCACTGTGGTCGCAGATGTCGTTCGACGCCGCGGCGGAGAACCTGCACGCCGGTGCACGACGCGGGCTGGACGCCCAGTTGTACTGGCCCGCGATCGGCTGGGTCCGTCCCGACGAGCTGACGTTGCGCCGACTGCTGCCGATCGCCGATCACGGGTTGCAGTCGTTCGGGGTGTCGGACAAGGCCCGCAGCCGGTACCTGTCGGTGATCGAGGGCCGGTGCCTCACGCGACAGACCGGGGCGGCGTGGCAGCGTCATGCGGTCGCCGAGCGCGAACAGGCCGGGGAGAACCGGCACGATGCCCTGCGCGGGATGTTGCGCGACTACATCACCCTGATGCACGAGGGCGAGCCGGTGCATTCCTGGGGTCGCTGAGCCCGACCGATCAGCACCCCCTCATCGAACGGTCACCGGTATCGCCGACATCCACACCGATTGGGCGCGCCAGCACGCAAAGGCCAACAGCGCCAGCACGAGTGCCCGTACGACGGCGGCACCGCGCGGCCGGAGCCCCTTCGCGGCGGGGAGTCCGAGCATCGCCAGACCCACCGCGGTGGCGGCATATCCGGCGAAGACCCCGGGACGTGCCGGGCCGTCGTTCCCGGTCAGCCAGGTGACCAATCCCCCTGCGGTCCAGGCCGATACCGCGACGACGATCACCAGCGTCGCCCGTTCCGGCCATCGGCGTCCCCACCGCGACACCAGACCGGTCAGCGACCAGCATGCGGCACCCCCGCACATCACGGTGATGACCAGTGCGACAGATGGATTCATGCGAGGTACGTCACTCGGCAGCCACCGACACCACCCGCGCCCGGTCCCGAGCCGCACGACGCCGGCGTCGGTTCGTCCGCATCCTGATCTGCCAGGTACTCAGCCCGGTGATCATCAGTGCCAGCGGCGTCAGTCCGAAGACGAACCACAGGGCACGCCACCACCCGTTCACCGACACCCCGTAGTGCAGGGTGGGTTGCGCCCAATCGTCGATGATCGTGTTCGACACGGTGCGCGGGGCACCGGCGAATTCTTTGATCAGGGTGGGATCGTGTGCGTCGACGCCGACCTCGCGGTTGGCGTGGTAGGTGGCACTGCCCGACCACAGATCGGGCCCGCCCACGAGGAGATCCACCGAGTAGTGGTCCCCGTCGGTGGGCATGCCCACCCACGTCGCCCGCGATCCGGGGTAGCGCGCCTGCGCTGCGGCGATCGCCTCGTCCAGCGAGATCTCGGGCCCCTGGACCCCGGATGCGGAGTCCACGGAGGCGGGCATGTCGTAGGCGTCGTCGGTGGGGGCCACGCCGCCGGTGGCGCCGTACCAGATCTTCGCGACGCCGGGGATCTCGAAGTTCATCCCGGTCAGACCCCAGATGAGCAGGGGGATCGCCGCCACGATCCCGATCACGTTGTGCAGGTCGGTGTCCCGCGCGAACCGCCCCTTGCCGAGCCGGACCCGGAAACCGCTGCGCCACCGGCGCAGTCCCGGGAACCAGATGACGATCCCGGAGATCGCGAGGAACACCAGCAGCAGGCCGGTCAGACCCAGGATCACCGCACCCCAGGTCATGTCGGCGGTGAACCATCCCCAGGTGGCCGGTGGTGCGGGCTGCGCCAGCCAGGAGATGTAGCCGGGGAAGCCCTCACAGGTGAGACCGCAGTCGTGCAGGTTCACCAGGAAACCCAGGACCTCGCCGTCGATATCGCCGTGCCCGTTGACCTTTCCGGTTCCGGCGTCCACCGACCAGGTGCCCGCACCCTCGTCGGCCGAGTCGATGAAGTAGACGCCGTCCTTGTACGAGAGGTACATCGCGTCGAAGTCCGGATCGGCCTCGCGGACCGCCGCGACGGCGGCCGAGAACGACACCGGACGGTCGGACGGCGTCGACGTGAACAGCTGAGAGTGGCTTGCGCGCGCCAATTCCGGTTCGTAGACCAGGATCGCCCCGCTTGTGCAGATCACCACGAGCACGAGTCCCAGCATGATCGACATCCACCGGTGCGTGACGACGAGGGCACGCCGGACCGGCTCTCGAGAGGTGCGCCTGCTCCGCGCGGGGCGCGTCCGGGTGGGCGACACACTTCCCTGGGCAACCCGTTCGGTGATCACGGTAGGTGAGGCTAACATAACCACCGTTGCGGCCGATAGGGCCTGAAGAATTGTCCGATTGGTCGTATTCTGTTGTTACACGGCCCCTTTCAGGTGGAACGACCCGGACGCCCGAGCAACACGCATCCGACCGGCGCCGGGCGATCAGACCCTGGCAACCGATCCGGCCACCAGCCCCCGGCCGGTCACCAGCGGCAGATCCAGGGCCGTGACCAGTCCGGGCGGCGCATCCACCACCGCGGCAACCGAATTCACCAACCGCATGGCGGTGACGATCATGCCGGAGACGTTGTGGTCACCGTGCTCACCATGGTGGCCGAACTCCACCCGCATCTGCGGTTCACCGCTGATCTCGATGCGGTAGCAGCCGTCCCCCTCGGCCGGGCGCGGCCACTCCGGACATTGTTCGGGATGGGTCCGGGTGTAATGCTCGAGCACGACCCGATCCACGCCGTCGACCTGTCCGACGACCTCGAACCGCAGCGCGGCCATGGTTCCCCTGCCGATCTCCACCGACACCGTCGAGTAGTCACGGTCGGCGGCGACCCGCTCGACCCGTTCGATCAGCGGCTCGTCGAGGGTGATCCCGAGTCCCGCGGCGATCTGGCGGACCACGCTTCCCCACGCCAGCGACAGCACGCCGGGAGTGAGCAGCATCGGGACCGAGTCCATCGGTTTGCCGAAGCCGAACAGGTCGCCCATCACGACCGGCTGATAGTAGGTGGAGTAGTCGGCGATCTCCTGACACCGCACCTCGACGATGCGCTGGGACAGACTCGTCATGGCCAGCGGCAGTATGTCGTTGGCGAATCCCGGGTCGATGCCGTTGACGTGCAGGCTCGCCCCGCCCTGCTTCGCGGCGGCGGCGATGTCGTCGACCATGTCCGCCGGCAGCACCCCGTGCGGGAACTGCAGCACCACCGGACCGGAGGAGACGACGTTGATCCCGGCGCGGACGAAGGCGGTGAGGTCGGCGATCGCCTCCATCACCCGATCGTCGGTCATCGCGGTGTGCACGATCGCGTCCGGCCGCAGGGCCAGAAGGGCCTGGCGGTCGTGCGAGGCGAGCACCCCGAGATCGCGGCCGAGTCCCGCGAGGTCTCCGGCATCGCGCCCCACCTTGGCCGGGTCGGAGACCCAGACCCCCACGAGCTCGAGGTCCGGGTGGGCATCGATCCCGGCGATCGCATGCCGGCCGACGGTTCCGGTGGACCACTCCACCACGCGCAAGGTCATGCCCTCAAATTAGAACACGTTACAGTTCGCTGTGGCGGTTTCGGCGGTACTGTTCTGACCGATGACCGGACCGGCACCGGTGGCGATCGACGTCGACGGCCACCGCACACTCCTGAAATGGCACCGCGGACGACGTACCGTCACCGACGCCCCGTTCACCCCGACCCGCATCGCCGACGGCCTCCGCGCCGGCGCGAGTGTGGAGATCGACCTCCTGGTGCACGCCCCGGATCTCGGCGGACGCGGCCACGGCTTCGTGGTACTGCACGACGATCTACTCGACCACGCGACCACCGGAACCGGACCGGTCGCCGCCGCCACATCGTCGCAACTGCGCCGACTGTACCTGCGCGACAACGATTCCCGGCCGACCACCGAACCGGTCCTGCTTCTCGCCGACCTGGCCGCGCTGCTCGCCGACATCCCGCTCGGCTCCGGCGCGATGCTGCAGCTGGACTTCAAGAAGGATGCGTCGGTACTCGACGCCGACACGGTGGCGAACTTCGCGGCCGCGGTCACCCCGGTGGCCGACGCCGCGATCCTGTCGTGCGGCGACGCCGCGGCGGTGCGCATCCTCACCGATGCCGTCCCCGCGCTGCACGTCGGCTACGACCCGTGCCATCACGGGGCGATCGATCGGGTGTTGCGGTGGCGTACCTACCGCCGGTTCGTCGACGACGCGATCGCGAAGTCACCCCGCGCCGAGATGATCTACCTCGACAAACGGCTGGTGCTGACCGCCGCCGACCGTGGCGTCGACCTGATCGGCGCCTTCCACGCCCGGGGGCGGGCGGTGGACGTGTACACGATCGCCGACGTCGATGCGGGGTCGGTGGCGACCATCCGGCGGCTCGGCGCACTCGGCGCCGACCAGATCACCACCGACGACCCGCAGCGCGTCGTCGAGTTGTCGGGGTAGACCCCGGCGTCAGCCGAAGAGTGTGGGCCCCCGGCGTCAGCCGAAGAGTGTGGGCCCCCGGCGTCAGCCGAAGAGTGTGGGCCCCCGGCGTCAGCCGAAGAGTGTGGGCCCCCGGCGTCAGCCGA
>NZ_JBSFRM010000026.1:51845-72873 GCF_053589235.1 Gordonia sp. NPDC003376
CCGAAGAGTGTGGGCAGAGTCCCCTCGTGGACCTCACGCAGTTCGGTGAGCGGGACGTCGAACAGGTCCTGAACGCTCACCGAGTCGCTGCCCTGGTCGACGACGCCGATCCGCGTCCACGGCATTCCGCGGGCGTCGAGCATCGCCGAGAAGCGGGACTCCTCGGTGCGCGGGACGGCCACCAGGACGCGGCCGGTGGACTCGGAGAACAGCCACACGAACGGGTCGGCGCCCTCGGGCAGGAGCACACGGCATCCGGTCTCGCCGGCCAGCGCCGACTCGACGACCGCCTGGATCAGGCCGCCCTCGGAGAGGTCGTGGGCTGCCGACACCAGGCCGTCCCGGGAGGCGGCGACCAGGATGTCCGACAGCAGCTTCTCGTGGTCGAGGTCGACGGTCGGGGCGGCGCCACCGAGGTGATCGTGGGCGACCTGCGCCCAGATCGACCCGTCGAACTCGTCGCGGGTCTCGCCGAGCAGGATCAGGGTCTCACCCGGTTCGGTGCCGAACCCGGTGGGCAGGCGACGGTGGACGTCGTCGATCACACCGAGCACACCGACGACGGGCGTCGGCAGGATGGCCGTCGACCCGGTCTGGTTGTAGAAGCTGACGTTGCCACCGGTCACCGGGATCCCGAGCTGGACACAGCCGTCGGCGAGACCGCGCACGGCCTGTTGGAACTGCCACATCACGGCCGGGTCCTCGGGGGAACCGAAGTTGAGGCAGTTGGTGACGGCCCGCGGGCTCGCACCCGACGCCGACACGTTGCGGTAGGCCTCGGCGAGTGCGAGCTGGGCACCACGGTAGGGGTCGAGGTAGGTGTAACGCCCCGACGCATCCGTCGACAGCGCGATGCCGCGGCCGGTGGACTCGTCGATGCGGATGACGCCGGAGTCGGCGTTCTCGGCGAGTACGGTGTTGCCGCGGACGTAGCGGTCGTACTGCTCGGTGATGAACTTGCGGCTGCACAGCGCCGGCGAGGCCAGCATCTGCAGCAGCGTCGCACGCAGTTCGTCGGCGCCGGACGGTCGGGACAGCGACGCGGTGGTCGAGGCGGTCACCTCGTCCTGCCAGTCGGGGCGGGCCACCGGACGCTCGTAGACCGGGCCCTCGTGGGCGACGGTGCGCGGCGGGACGTCGACGACGGTCTCGCCGTGCCAGTCGATCACCAGGTGCTCACCGTCGGTGACCTCACCGATCACGGTGGCCAGCACGTCCCACTTACGACAGACCTCGAGGAAGGCCTCGACGTTCGCCGGGGTGACCACGGCGCACATGCGTTCCTGCGACTCGCTGGAGAGCACCTCGGCGGGGGTCATACCCACCGCACGCATCGGCACCCGCTCCAGGTCGATGTGCATTCCGCCATCCCCGGCGGATGCGAGTTCGGAAGTGGCACAAGACAATCCGGCACCGCCGAGGTCCTGGATGCCCACCACCAGGCCGGCGTGATAGAGCTCCAGACAGCACTCGATGAGCACCTTCTCGGTGAACGGATCACCCACCTGCACGCTGGGCAGCTTCTTGCGGTTCGGTCCGGTCGAATCACCGTCGTCATCGAAGGTCTCCGACGCCAGCACCGACACGCCGCCGATACCGTCGAGGCCGGTCCGCGCGCCGAACAGGATGATCTTGTTGCCCGCACCGGAGGCGAACGCCAGCTGCAGGTCCTCGGTGCGCAGCACACCGGCGCACAACGCGTTGACCAGCGGGTTGCCCTGGTAGCTGGGATCGAAGACGGTCTCGCCACCGATGTTGGGCAGGCCGAGGGAGTTGCCGTAGCCACCCACGCCGCGGACCACACCGTCGACGACGCGACGGGTGTCGGGGGCGTCGGCCGCACCGAATCGCAGCTGGTCCATCACCGCGATCGGGCGGGCACCCATCGCCATGATGTCGCGGACGATGCCGCCGACACCGGTCGCCGCACCCTGGTAGGGCTCGACATAGCTGGGGTGATTGTGCGATTCCACCTTGAAGGTGACCGCCCAGCCGTCGCCGACGTCGACGACGCCCGCGTTCTCGCCGATCCCGGCGAGCATCCCGGCGCGCATCTCCTCGGTGGTGGTCTCACCGAAGTAGCGCAGGTGCACCTTGGACGACTTGTAGCTGCAGTGCTCGGACCACATCACCGAGTACATCGCCAGTTCGGCGTCGGTGGGGCGGCGGCCGAGGATCTCCCGGATGCGCTCGTACTCATCGTCCTTGAGTCCGAGTTCCCGGTAGGGCTGCGGATGATCGGGCGTCCGGGCTGCTGCCGAGACGGTATCGAGTGCACTGGTGGCGGTCGCTGCGCTCTTGTCGCTCACCGGCCCATTCTAGCCATCCAGGCATTACGCTTTCGGCGGGGACGGCGGGTAGGCGGGCACGGGGGAGGTTCGATGACCGACATCGGCAAGGCGAGGCAACTGTTCGAACTCGGAGTGCTCTCGTCGGGCATCGCGGTCGACGGCACCGAACCCGTCGACGACCCCGCCCAGGCGGCCAAGGCGTTCACCCGCGCGAGCGAGTGGGACCCGCAGATGGCCGACGCCTGGATCGGCCGGCTGGCAAGCGGCGACACCTCCGACGAGGCCGTCCTCGGGCTCTACCGGGTGCGCGGCGCGATCGGCGTCGAGCAGCGACGACTGGGGCTTCCCCCGGGCCGGCTGGTGGGCCGCTGGTACACCGGGATGTTCCTGGACTATCCGCTGGTCGACGCGGTCCACGCGACCGCCGCATACGCCTCGACGCTGATCCGCGGGCGCGATCTTGCCGGGGCCGCCGAGGTGCTGGCCGGCATCCCACCGAACCCGCGGGTACCGATCGCGGAGTTCATGACGGCCGTGCTGCATTTCACGGCACAACGCTGGCCCGATGTGCTGTCCACGCTGTCGGGGGCAGACGGCTGGAACGACCCGCATCTGTCGTGCGCCGCGGACTACCTGGGCGGGAGCTCCTGCATCCAGCTCGGCCTGTTCGGGGAGGGCGCCCGGCGCCTGCAGCAGGCCGTCGACGGCCCGATCCCGGCATGTGCGACCCGCGCCATGTACGGCCTGGGCCTGTCCCTGCGTGAGCAGGGGCAGGAGGACAAGGCCCGGTCGATGTTCGAGGCGGCGTTCGCCCGTGATCCGTCTTTCGCCGCCGCGGGCAAGGCGCTGCGCTCGCCGGGCGTCCGGCTGTCGGTGACGTCGGCCGAGGAGATCGCCCGCCGCAGCGATCCCTGGGATCCGGGGTCGGTGGGCGGACCGGGCAGACCGGACTCCGATGACCCCGTTCGGGATGCCATCGACCCGCACACCGACGGCACCCCGTCGGATCTGGTCGACACCGCGCAGACCGAGCTCGACGCCCAGATCGGGCTGGAGTCGGTGAAGGAGCAGGTCGCCCGCCTGCGGTCGGCGGCGACCCTGGCGCGGGTGCGCGCCGACCGCGGCCTGACCACCGCGGCCCGCAGCCTGCATCTGGCGTTCACCGGACCACCCGGCACCGGCAAGACGACGGTGGCGCGGGTGATCGCCAGGCTGTACTGCGGGCTCGGGTTCATCGCCACCGACAAGGTCGTCGAGGCCACCCGCCGCGATCTGGTCGGCGAACATCTCGGCAGCACCGCGATCAAGACCGCGGCCCTGATCGACTCCGCGATGGACGGGGTGCTGTTCATCGACGAGGCGTACACGCTGATCCAGCAGGGCCTCTCCGGAGGCGACGCCTTCGGCCGCGAGGCCGTCGACACGCTGCTCGCCCGGATGGAGGACGACCGCGATCGCCTCGTCGTGATCATCGCCGGATACGACGCCGAGATCGACCGGTTCCTCGCCGCCAACGACGGTCTGGCATCCCGGTTCGCCCGGCGCATCCGCTTCGACTCCTACACCCCGGCCGAGCTGGCCCGGATCGGGTCGCACCTGGCCTCGCGCCGCGACTCGGTCCTCACCGCCGAGGCCGCCGCCGAACTCGAACTGGCCTGCACTCCCCTGTATCACGATGTGCGCGAAGGGCCGTCGGGTGCACTGCGCGCCACCGACCTGGCCGGTAACGGCCGGTTCATCCGCAATGTCGTCGAGGCCGCCGAGGAAGAACGCGAGCACCGGCTGTCGGCGTCGGACGATCTCGACGCCCTCACCCACGACGACCTCGTCCGGATCGAGGCGGTCGACCTACGTGCCGCACTCGGGTCGGTGCTGTCGGGGTTCGCCGTCCGGCGCTAGGACCGGATCCGACGCCGAGCCGAGGATTCGAGGCCGGTGGCTGCGTGGGGATCACCCCCTTGTCCCTCAACCCTTCTCATTCGTGAGGGCGGCGAACTGCCGGGCGAACGTCGCCACGAGTTGCCGAGCCTGGTCGGTGTCGCGATCAGCCAGCCAGTTGAGGATCAGTCCGTCGATGTCGGTGGTGAACATCCGCGCCATGATCGGCATGGGCAGCGTCCAGTCGATGCCGTGCCGGTCGGCCAGCTCGGCGAGGAGATTCGACGACGACGCGTAGTACTGCTCGTACTGCCACCTCGCCAGCTCCGCGAGATCGGGGTCGCGCAGCACCGTCGTGGTGAGTTCGTAGAGCACCAGCTGCCGCTCCGGGGCATCGACTGCCGCCTGCAGCAGACCGGTGAAGACCTGGGCGAGGGACGCCTCGAGACCGTCGGCGGCATCGGATGGCGCGAGATCGGCGGCCGAGGCGAAGGCGGACTCGAGCATCTGCGCCACGACGGTGTGGGTCAGTTCCCGGAGCAGTTCCTCTTTGTGGCGGAAGCAGTAGTGGAAGAAGCTCTGCGGCACGCCCGCCTCGGTGCAGATGGCGCGGGTGCTCGTGGATGCGACCCCTTTCTCCGCCATCACACGGAAAGCGGCTGCGATCAGATCCTGCCGACGTTGATCGGCTGACGTGTAGGCCACCGGCGTCCTCTCGTATTTCCATCGCGCGTCCGGATCGTTAATTCTGCCCTCTGCCGAATCGCGGCGCGAATCGCTGACCAGGTCAGTCGACCAAGGGCCATGTCTGTCACCCGACCAAGTCTATTGACAGACTCATCGGCCCAGCTTACGGTGTGCGACACGACGAATTACGACGCGGCTCACATCGAGTGGGTATGCGCGCTGCACCGCGGGAACCCGCTCGGGACCACGCGATTCATCACAGCGCCGGAATGCGTACTTCGACGTCGCCCATCGAAAGGAACCCCAAGACAATGAGCTCGACGACACCCACCCCCGACCGCGTGTGCATCGTCGGTGCCGGTCCTTCCGGACTGGTGGCGGCACGACGACTCCGGGACGCCGGAATCCCGTTCGACGTGTTCGAAAAGCACTCCGACGTCGGCGGCATCTGGGATCCCGAGAACGAGGGCACGCCGATCTACGACAGCGCCCACTTCATCAGTTCGAAGTACACCAGCGGTTTCTACGGACATCCCATGCCTGCCGACTACCCCGACTACCCCTCGTGGCGTCAGATCCTGGACTACATCCGTACCTTCGCCGCCGACGAGGGCCTCTACGAGCACATCATCTTCGACACCCCGGTCGACAAGGCCGTGCGCGATGCCGACGGCAACTGGACGGTCACCGCTGGCGGGACCGAACGCATCTACCGTGCCCTGATCGCCGCACCCGGCGTCACCTGGCACGCCAGTTCACCCACCCTCCCCGGGCAGGAGACCTTCACCGGCGAGATCCGGCACTCGTCCACGTACAAGAGCCCCACGGAGTTCGCGGGCCGCAGGGTCGTGGTGGTGGGCGCCGGGAACTCCGGGGTCGACATCGCCTCGGATGCGGCCGCCAACGCCGACGCCGCCTTCCTGAGCGTCCGACGCGGATACCGGTTCATCCCCAAGCACATCTTCGGTGTCCCCCTGGACGTGTTCATCAACGAGGGCGGCACGCTCCCGGAGGGCGTGGTCCTGCCCGAGGACCCGAGCGCGCTGATCGATGCGCTCGTCGGCGATCTGACCCGGTACGGCCTGCCGGAACCCGACCACGATGCACTGGCATCCCACCCGATCGTCAACGACCAGATCATCCACTACCTGGCGCACGGCGACATCATCGCCAAGCCCGACATCGCCTCGCTCGACGGCGACGAGGTGGTGTTCACCGACGGCAGCCGCGAGCGTGTCGACCTGATCCTGCTCGCCACCGGCTACGAGTATCGGATTCCGTTCGTCGACGAGGACCTCTTCGAGTGGAACCAGGGACACCCGAAGCTCTACCTCAACGTCTTCAACCGCACGGTCGACAACCTGTACGTGCTCGGCTTCATCGAGTTCGCCGATGCCGCGTACCACCGATTCGAGGAGATGGCACAGCTGATCGCGATCGACCTCACCGTCGGCGGCGCCGACAAGGAGAAGCTGGCCGAGCTCAAGCGCACCGACGACCCCGACCTGCGGGGCGGCATGCAGTACGTCGACAGCCCGCGCCACGCGAACTACGTCGAGACACACACCTATCAGGACGCCGTGGCCAAGGTCCGTGACCAGTTCGGCTTCCAGGACCTGGCCACCGAGTACGCCACGAAGTAGTCGACGCACCAGCTGACAGGGGTTCACATGTTCGGATTCACAGACAAGGTCTGCGTCGTCACCGGCGGCGGTTCGGGAATAGGGCTGGCGGTGGCCACACTGTTCGCGAACGACGGCGCCCGGGTCGTCCTCGCCGACATCGCCGACGCCGCCGAGGCCGCCGCGTCGCTCGATGCCACCTACATCCGTACCGACGTCAGCGACGAGCGGGACGTCGCGGCGCTGATGGCGCAGACCGCAGCATTACACGGACGGATCGACGTGGTGGTCAACAACGCCGGCATCATCCGCGAGGCCGCATTGGGCGATACCACGATCGAGGACTTCGACACCAGCATCGCGGTGAACGCACACGGCGTGTTGTTCGGACTCAAGCACGCCGCCCGGTTCATGCAGCCGGGTGGTGCGATCGTCAACACCGCGTCGTTGGCCGCGCAGGTGGGATTCCCCGGCTATGCGTCGTATGCGGCGTCGAAGGCGGCCATCGTGTCGCTGACCCGCGTGGCGGCGATCGAGCTGGGGCGCTCGGGAATCCGGGTGAACTGCATCTGCCCGAGTTCGGTCGACACGCCGATGCTGGCGGCCCAGGAGAACGGTGACGTCGAGCAGGCCATCACCACCCTCGCATCCCCGCTGGGGATGTCGATCTCCGGCGCCGACATCGCGTCGGTGATCGCCTTCCTCGCCTCCGACGCCGCAGCCGCGGTGTCCGGGCAGGCCATCGCCGTCGACGCGGGGGCGACCGCCGGCTACTCCGAGCAGCTCATCGAGGGCCTCGTGGCGCATCTGCGGGCCGACGCATGAGTCGTGGGGGTCGGGCCGTGAGGTAGATGCCCACGCAACTCCCAGGTGCGTGGCAGGGATGCCGCGCATCTGGGAGTTCACCGTGCAGGCAGGGAATCCCGGCGCGGTCGTGGTCGCCGGTCGGCGCTCAGCCCTGCGACGTCACCGCGATGATCGAATCGCGCAGCTCCGGCCGGCAGATGACCAGGTCGGGCAGATAGGTGTCGTCGTTGTTGTAGACCAACGGCGAGCCGTCGATGCGTCCGCACCACAATCCCTTGGCCGTGGCGACGGCGACCGGGGCCGCCGAGTCCCATTCGTACTGCCCGCCGGCGTGCACATAGGCGTCGGCCTCGCCGCGCACCACTGCCATGGCCTTGGCACCGGCCGATCCCATCGACAGCACCTCACCGCCGATCGCGTCGGCGACGGGCTGCGAGAAGGCCGGGGGCCGTGACCCGCTGACGACGACGCGGGGCACGTCACCGCGGGCGGTGGCGGCCAGTCCGTGCGTCGGGGTGACCGGGTCGGGGTCGTCGACATAGGTGATCCCCAGGCCGGGCAGGGCGACGGCCCCGGCGATCAGGCCGTCGGTCTTCGACCACAGCGCCACGTGCACCGCCCAGTCGGAGTGGCCCGCCATGCCGTACTCGCGGGTGCCGTCCACCGGGTCGACGATCCACACGCGCGCCGCGGTCAGCCGGGACTTGTCGTCTGCGGACTCCTCCGACAGCACCGCGTCGTCGGGTCGCTCGGCGGCGAGCCGTTCCAGCAGGAAGTCGTCGGAGCGCCGGTCGCCCTCCTTCCCGAGTGGTTTGCCGCTCAACCCGCTGGTGGCGCGGATCTCCAGCAGCAGCTTCCCCGCCTCGGTGGCGAGCTGTCCCGCGAGTGCGCGGTCGTCCATCCAGACCTCCCTGGTCGTTCCCGGCGTGCCTGTCGTACCTGTCGTGCGTCCTGCCTGCCGCCTCTACAATCCCAGATTCCGCAACACCGTGTCGGCGGCCTCCGCCGGGGTGCCGTCGGTCGGGGTGACGACGACGTCGGCGTTCTCCGGCCGCTCGTACGGCGAGTCGATCCCGGTGAACTGACTGATCTCACCGCGCCGGGCCTTGGCGTACAACCCTTTGGGATCACGCCGCTCACATTCGTCGAGAGGCGTGTCGATGAAGATCTCGTGGAAGGGCAGGCCCCGCTCGGCGTGGATCTCGCGGGCCCGGACCCGCTCGCCGGCGAACGGCGAGATCAGCGAGACGATCGCCACGGCCCCGGAGTCGGCGAACAGGGCGGCCACCTCGGCGGTGCGGCGGATGTTCTCGCGGCGGTCGTCGTCGCCGAAGCCGAGGTCGGAGTTGAGTCCGTGGCGCAGGTTGTCGCCGTCCATCAGATATGCCGGACGCCCCTCGGCGACGAAGCGCCGTTCGAGTTCGATCGCCAGCGACGACTTGCCCGATCCGGACAGTCCGGTCAGCCAGATGGTGGCCCCGCGATGTGGGCGGTGTTCGCGGCCGACCTTGGTGGTCTGCCAGACGATGTGGCTGTCGTGGCTGACCGGGGCGGTGATCATGCCCGCCGCGACGGTGGCATTGGTGGCCTCGTCGATCAGGATGAAGCTGCCGGTCTCTCGGTTTCGCCGGTAGGAGTCGAACATCACCGGCTGCTGTGTCCGCAGGGTGAGTCGACCGATCTCGTTGAGCTGCAACTTCTTCGCCTCGGAATCGCGGTGCAGCGTGTTGACGTCGAGGCGATAGTTGACGCCGGTGATCTCGGCCTTGGTGGTGCGGGTGCCGGTGAGCAGGACATACCGCGACTGTTCGGTGAGGGGCACGTCGTCGGCGAACCAGCAGACCATCGCGTCGATGTCGCGGGCGACGTACGGGCGGTTGTTGGGCCGGGCGAGCATGTCACCGCGGACGATGTCGATCTCGTCGGCGAGCTCCACCGACACCGCCATCGACGCGAACGCCTCGTCGACGCGGGTGCCGCCGGGACCCCAGATGTCGGTGATGGTGGTGGTGAAACCGCTGGGCAGGACGACGATCTCGTCACCGCGGGTGAACACCCCACCGGCGACGGTGCCACCGTAGGCGCGATGGTCGGCGCCGTCGGCGGTCTGCGGGCGGATCACGTACTGCACCGGCAGCCGCGCGTCGATCAGGTTGCGGTCGGAGGCGATGTGCACGTTCTCGAGATGACTGAGCAGTGGACGCCCCTCGTACCAGGGCATCGCGGCGGACTTGTCCACCACGTTGTCCCCACGCAACGCCGACAACGGGATGAAGGTCAGGTCGGCGATGTTCAGCTTGGCGGCGAAGTCGACGAACTCCGAGCGGATCTCGTCGAAACGTTCCCGCGACCAGTCCACCAGATCCATCTTGTTGACGCAGATGGTCAGGTGCGGGATGCCCAGCAGCGACGAGAGGAAGGCGTGCCGCCGGGTCTGCTCGAGGACCCCCTTGCGGGCGTCGATCAGGATGATCGCGAGATCGGCGGTCGACGCACCGGTCACCATGTTGCGCGTGTACTGCACGTGCCCGGGGGTGTCGGCGATGATGAATTTCCTTCGCGGCGTGGCGAAGTAGCGGTAGGCGACATCGATGGTGATGCCCTGCTCACGCTCGGCGCGCAAGCCGTCGGTGAGCAGTGCGAGGTCGGCCTGGGTGTCGCCGCGCGCCGCCGAGGTGGCTTCGATGGCCTCCAGCTGATCGGTGAAGATCGACTTGGAGTCGTACAGCAGGCGGCCGATCAGCGTCGACTTGCCGTCGTCCACCGACCCGGCGGTGGCCAGTCGCAGCAACTCCCCCGCTTCGACGACCGGTTGTGCGGCAACCGAATCGGTGCCCATCAGAAGTACCCCTCCCGTTTGCGGTCTTCCATCCCGGCCTCGGAGATGCGGTCGTCGGCACGGGTGGCGCCACGCTCGGTGAGTCGGGTGGCCGAGATCTCCTCGATCACCTCGGCGACGGTGACGGCATCACTGCGCACGCAGCCGGTGCAGGTGGCGTCGCCGACCGTGCGGAACCGGACCCGCTCGACATGCGGCGCCTCACCCGGTCTGCGTTCGAGGAATCTGGTGTCGGCCAACAGCATTCCGTCGCGGGGCACCACCGAACGCTCGTGTGCGTAGTAGATCGGTGGCAGCTCGATCTGCTGCTCGGCGATGTATCCCCAGATGTCGAGTTCGGTCCAGTTGCTCAGCGGGAACACCCGGATGTGCTCACCGGGATGGTGGCGACCGTTGTAGAGATGCCACAGCTCGGGGCGCTGCGCCCGTGGATCCCACGTACCGAACTCGTCGCGGAAGCTGAACACACGCTCCTTGGCCCGGGCCTTCTCCTCGTCGCGACGGGCGCCGCCGAACACCGCGTCGAACCGGTTCTCGGTGATCCCGCGCAGCAGCGCGGTGGTCTGCAACCGGTTTCGGCTGGTGCCGGGTCCGGTCTGCTCGACGACGCGCCCGGCGTCGATGTCGTCCTGGACCGAACTGACGATCAGCCGCACCCCGGTCTCGACGACGACGCGGTCGCGGTAGGCGATCACCTCGTCGAAGTTGTGGCCGGTGTCGACGTGCATGAGCGGGAACGGGATCGGCGCGGGCCAGAACGCACGGCGGGCGATGTGGAACATCACCACCGAGTCCTTGCCCCCGGAGAACAGCAGCACCGGCCGCCCGAAGGTGGCCGCCACCTCACGGAAGATGTGCACCGACTCGGCTTCGAGCGCGTCGAGATGGCTCAGCTCGTAGTGAACCCTGCCCGGTGCGGTCATGTCGTCGTCCTTGTCATGTCGCCTCCCCTGATGATGCCGCCGAACCGACAGCCCTGGCCGTGTATCCGATTGTCCACCCCGGCGGGGGTGGTCCGTTCGACAGACAGCGTTGCTAACGATCTCATCGCACAGGCCGGTACTCCCTGTGAACCAGCTCGACACCACCTGTACCCGACCCGGAGGACCCCATGCATCGCACCATCCGTCGACTCACCACCGCAGGCGTCGCCGCGGCGATCACCGCGACCGGTCTGATCGGGGCCGGCGCCCTTGGCTCGGGCACCGCATCGGCCGAGACGGTCGCCCCACTCGACCGCTGCTGGGGGGTCAGCCCCAACATCGTCGACCAGCCGTACAGCACCGCCCGGCTGTTCGTCAGCCAGAATGGCCCCGGACGCGTCACCGCGGCCGTTCGCGACATCTCCAGCTTCTGGGGCGGCGGATACGAGTCGGTGGGACGCCTCGACTGGCACAATCTGCGCACCGGCACACGCGGCACCGCCGTCGACGCCGCACCGATCCGCCTCTACGTCGGCGGCCCCACCTTTCACCTGAACACCGGTTCCGGGCCGGTCCGGGTGACGCTGTCGGCGGTCAACCGCAATGCCCTGTGGGCCATTCCGACGACGGCGTGCAGCGGCACCCTGCACGTGGGCTGAGCACATCACCCGCGCCGGCGGTTCAGGCCCCGACCGGTCGTACCGCCGGCGCCGACCACGTGCCGTTCACGACCTCCGCATGCGGCCGGTACAGCCGGATCAACAGATTCCAACCGGGCATCGTGTAGAGGTAGTTCGGTTCGCCCGCCGGATGCGTACCGAAGCGCACGATGACCGACCCATCACCCTCCGGTGCGGCTGTGACACTGTTGATGTTGTTGACGCCCAATGGGTTCGACCGGAAGTAGCCATCGGCGTCGTAGATCGACACCGACCAGAAGGCGTCCACCGGGACGTCACGGAGCACCATCTGGAACTCGCCCGCCGCGTCGACGCCGTCCGGGAACGTGGGGGTGACGTTGACGTAGGTGGCCTCGGACCCCGGCAGCCCGCCCCAGCCGGACGCGGACCCGAGCAGATGACGGATCGGGTCCACCTCACCGGCGGGCCCGAAGGCACCACGGAAGTCCGGCAGATCCGCCGACAACGCGAGCAAGGACGTGCGGGTGCGGGCCGCGGCGTCCGGGTCGTAGTCGGGGACCACGAACGGCCTCGACGAGCCGGTGCGCACCCGGAGCAGATCCTGCAAGCGGTTGACCTCGGCGACATCGGCCGAATCCCCCGGGTCCACCAGGGTCCGCACGCCGATGAGAACGAAGTCCGAACCCACCGCGGCGGCATCGAATCGATGGGTGCCGGGCCGGTGGATGATCAGCGGGATGTGGTGGTCACGCGTGACGACCATCGCCGACATGTAGCGCCCCCCGGCCTCCGGCAGGTCCAGCACGACGCCGTCGGTGGCGTCGACGATGCACTGGCTGTAGAGGGTGTCCCGGTTCTGCCGCACGATCGGTTGATGATCGAGCGGCGTGGGCTCCCGATAGTGACGCCAGACCCCGACGCCCCCCGAATCGGCGAGCAATCGACCGAACATGACATCCGACTCGGCGCGGACGAAGTTGTCCGCGTTGACCTTGATCATCGGCCTCCTGCTGCTTCTCGTGATCGACGACGACATGTCCGATCCGGGAGAACGATACGCGGACGACCGGTGACCCGGGACGCGGTCGCCGCGGCGATTCGCGGCCCGGCTACCAACCAAGCACTTGCTAGGTTAGGCTCGTGGACATGAGCGACGCCGTCATCCCCCCACCCCTGGGTCCCGACGATCTCGGACCCGACACCACCCCGGTCGCCTATGAGACCGGCGGCGACGCGGGCGCGATCGCGTATGTGACCCTCAACCGGCCCGAGTACCGCAATGCACAGAACTCGGTGATGACCTATTCGCTCGACGCCGCGTTCCGCAGGGCCGTCGACGACCCCGCGGTCAAGGTGATCGTGTTGCGCGCCAACGGCAAACACTTCTCGGCCGGCCACGACATCGGCACGCCCGAACGCGATTTCGACACGTTCTACGACAATGTCGCCGTGCTGCACTGGGATCACAGTGACAAGACCGGCGCCGATCAGCGCCTGGCCCGCGAGATGGAGGTGTACCTGGGGATGTGCCGCCGCTGGCGCGACATCCCCAAGCCGCTGATCGCGCAGGTCCACGGCGCGTGTATCGCCGGCGGGCTGATGCTCGCCTGGACCTGCGACTTCATCGTCGCCTCCGACGACGCGTTCTTCTCCGATCCGGTCGCCCGGATGGGCATCCCCGGCGTCGAGTACTTCGCACACGCCTACGCGCTCGGTACCCGGCGCGCCAAGGAGATCCTGTTCACCGGTGAGCGTTTCACCGCCGCACAGGCCGCCGACTGGGGCATGGTCAACCACGTCGTCCCGCGTGACGAGCTGGCCGCCAAGGTCGACGACATCGCCGGCCGCGCCGCGGCCATGCCGATGCAGGGATTGTTCCTGTCGAAGAAGGCGGTCAACATCTGCGAGGACCAGATGGGCATGCGCAACGCGATGGACTCGGTGTTCGGCTGGCACCACTACGCACACTCGGCCAACGCCGAGACCGGCGACTCGCTCGGCGGCATGGATGCCAGGTCGATGAAGGCGGCCGGTACGGGGAACGGCGCGGGAGCCTGAGATGGACCTGCTGTTCGACGATGCCGCACAGGCGTTCCGCGCGGAGATTCGCACCTGGCTGGCCGATAACGTTCCGGCACAACCTCTTCCGTCGATGGATACCGCCGAGGGATTCCAGGCCCACCGGCAATGGGAGGCCACCATGGCCGCCGACCGCATGTCGGTGGTGACCTGGCCGGTCGCGTTCGGCGGCCGGGACGAGCCGCTGCTGCACTGGCTGATCTTCGAAGAGGAGTACCACCGCTCCGGTGCGCCCGGCCGGGTCAGCCAGAACGGCATCTTCCTGCTCGCCCCCACCTTGTTCGAGCACGCCCACCCCGAACAGCTGCAACGGATCATGCCGCGGATGGCGCGTGCCGACGACATCTGGGGCCAGGCCTGGAGCGAGCCCGAGTCGGGCAGCGACCTGGCGTCGCTGCGGTCGACGGCCACCCGCACCGACGGTGGCTGGCTGCTCAACGGGCAGAAGACCTGGAGTTCACGATCCAGCTTCGCCGACTGGGGTTTCGGACTGTTCCGCACCGACAAGCAGGCCCGGCACCACAAGGGCATCACCTACTTCATGTTCGACCTGCGCAGCGCGGGCGTGACCGTCCGACCCATCGCCCAGCTCGACGGCGAGGCCGGCTTCGCCGAACTGTTCCTCGAAGACGTCTTCGTCCCCGACGATCCCGCCGCCCCCGGCGACTCCGGTGTGATCGGCGAGGTCGACAACGGCTGGACGGTGGCGATGAGCACCGCTGCCAACGAGCGTGGCCTCTCGCTGCGCTCCCCCGGACGCTTCCTCGCCACCACCGATCGCCTGCTCGAGCTGTGGCGGGCCCGCCGCGACGGCGTGCCGCCCACGGCGGCCACCGATGCCGCCGTCGCGGATGCCTGGATCGGTTCGCGCGCCTACGAACTGTCCACGTACCAGACGGTGAGCCGGCTCGCCGCCGGCGGACAGCTCGGCATGGAGTCGTCGATCAACAAGGTGTTCTGGTCGCAGTGGGATATCGCCGCCCACGAGACCGCCCTCGACCTGCAGGGGGCCGACGCCGAGCTCGACGACGACTGGCTCGACGGCTACCTGTTCTCGTTGTCGGGGCCGATCTACGCGGGCACCAACGAGATCCAACGCAATGTGATCGCGGAGCGCCTGCTGGGCCTGCCGCGTGGGGACCGGTGAGGAGCCGATGGATTTCCTGCTCTCCGACATTCATGACGACCTCGCGTCGAGCATCGATGCGCTGCTGACCAAGGCCGACTCCCCCGCCGTCGCCCGCGCCTGGTCCGCCGGCGACCGCGAGCCCGCCTCCGCGATGTTCGGCCGGCTCGCCGAGACCGGCGTGTTCGGGCTGATGGTCGACGACGCCCTCGGCGGTGCCGGTGCCGGCGCGGTCGAGATGGTCGTCGCCCTCGAACAGCTCGGGCGTCACGGGATTCCGGGTCCGCTCGCCGAGACCATCGCCGTGGCACCGGCGCTGCTGACCGCCGCCGGGGTGACCGATCCGTTGGCGGCGATCGCCGCCGGTGGCATCGTGTCGGTCGCGGCCGCCCCGTTGCAGCCGCGTGCCGCCGACGCCGATGCGGTCCCCACCGTGTATCTGCTGGCGCGGGACACGCTGTCGGCGGGATCCCCGGGTGAGCCGCTCCGCACTGTCGACCCTGCGCGCACCGTCTCCGACGTCCATGCCGGTGAACCACTCGCCACCGGTGTGAACGGGTCGGCCGCCCTCGATCTGGGTGCGCTGGCCACGGCCGCGCAGCTGCTCGGCCTGGGGCAGCGGATGCTGTCGCTGGCCGCGGAGTACGCGGTGGCACGCAAACAGTTCGGCCGGGCGATCGGCTCGTTCCAGGCGGTCAAACATCATCTCGCCGATGTCGCGATCGCCCTCGAGATGGCCCGGCCCCTGGTGCACGGTGCCGCGGTCGGTGTCGACGGTGGCGCCCCCGAGGGCACCGACGTGTCCCGTGACGTCTCGGCGGCGAAGGTCGCCGCCTCCGACGCCGCATATCTCGCCTCACGGCAGGCACTTCAGGTACTCGGGGCCATCGGCTACACGCGCGAGCACGACCTGTCGCTGTACCTGACCAAGACCAGGGCGCTGGTGTCGGCGTGGGGAACACCGGCTGCGCACCGGGCCCGGATTCTGGAGGCGCTGTGAGCACGATGACCAAGAATGGCCCGGCGACCATCTCCGCCGAAGATCGTGAAGCACTCCGGGATTCGGTGGCCGGACTGCTCGACCAGCGATCCGCTCCGGCCGCCGTCCGCGCTGCCATGTCGGCTCCCGGCCGCATCGACGCGCCGCTGTGGCAGACCCTGTGTACCGAGATCGGTGTGGCCGCGCTCCTTATTCCCGAGGAGTTCGACGGCGCCGGGGCCACTGTCGCCGAGACCGGTGTGGTCCTGGAGGAGACCGGGGCCTCCCTCAGTCCGGTACCGGTGTACTCCTCGGCCATCGCGGCCACCGCGATCCTCGCGACCGGCGACACCGACGCGGCGCAGCGCCTGCTGCCCGGTATCGCGTCCGGCGGGGATTCGGTCGCGCTGTGCTGGGCCGGGCCCGACGGCTGGGCCTCCCCCGGCGTCACCGCCGAGGCCGGATTGCTCTCCGGGACCGCCCACTACGTGATCGACGGTGAGTCGGCCGATCATCTCGTCGTGCTCGCCGGGACGAGCAGCGGCCTGACCGTCCACGACGTCGATGCGCACGCCGAGGGCATCACCGTCACGCCGCGGCCCGTCGTCGACCCGACCCGTCCGCTCGCGTCGATCACCTTCGACGACGTCGCCGCCACCACGATCACCGCCAAGGCCGACACCGAGGACACCCTGCGCACCGCCGCCTGGGCGTTGCTGTCGGCGGAGCAGGTCGGCGGCGCCGCCCGCGCCCTCGACCTCACCGTGCAGTACACCAAGGAGCGCTCGCAGTTCGGTCGTCCGATCGGGTCCTTCCAGGCTCTCAAACACCGCATGGCCGACCTGTACACGCTGGTCGAGACGTCCCGGTCGATCTCCCGGGCCGCACTCGACGCCGTCGCCACCGGGGCGGCCGATGCGCCCGAACTCGCCGCCGCCGCACACGTCTACTGCTCGGAGTCGTTCGCCACGGTGGCCGGTGAGGCCATCCAGCTACACGGCGGCATCGGCATCACCTGGGAGCACGACATCCAGCTGTACTTCAAACGCGCCCACGGCAGTGCCCTGCTGTTCGGCCAGCCGCATCGTGTCGTCACCGAGTTGGGCAAGCGACTGTACGGAAGCCGACTCCAACCTCGACCACCAACAGCACGTTGCTGATCGAGCAGACCCCCACCGATGACTGAAGTGCGTACGCCGACAACCCCTCGATGATTGAGCCAGCCCCTCACCAGCTCAACCACCAACAACCCCTCGACGATTGAGCCGGGCCCTCACCAGCTCAACCACCAACAACCCCTCGATGATTGAGCCGGGACCGAGCGAAGCGAGGACCCGAGTCGAAATCCCCGCAGCCTGCGCTGGACGCCGACCACCCCAGAGGTACGTGGCCGGACTCAGCGCAACGCGGCCACCTCCGCGAGGCCGGCGCGGAGGTGGTCGGTCAGCAGTGCCGGGTCGGTGACTGCGGCCGGGTCACAGTTGATCCCGAGGTAGGCACGTCCGGCATAGGACATGAGTGCGACGTTGACCGCTGCACCGCCTTTGGGGGCGAATGGCACGAGTGTGGTGACCTCGGCACCGCCGGTGAACACCCGGATCGGTGGACCGGGCACATTGGTAGCCGCGACGTCGACGCCCTTCATCAACGATCCGGCGACCGAGGTGGTCACCTGCCGGGGCAGCAGGGTGAGCAACTGGTAGACGATGGTCGACAGGTGGAGCGCCGGATCGGTGCGCGCCCTGCGAAGGATCGGTTGAAGTCGCCGAATCCGCTCCACAAGGTCGTCGGGTTCGGCCGGGACGATGAATCGTGCCGGCACCCAACGATTTCCGCCTTCGGTGTCGGCTGCGGTCCGCAGGCTGATCGGCATGTTGACCCGGAACTCGGCAAGTGGATGCCCGAGATCCTCGTGGTAGCGACGCACCGCGCCTGCGACGGCCGCGACGAAGCAGACGTTGATCGTGGTGTCGACGGCGTCCGCGGCGCGCCGTAGATCGTCGAGCGAAACCTCGAGGATCGAGAACGAGGAAGACAGTGAGCGGTTCGTCATGAGGTCCGAACGCGGGGTGCTCTGCGGTTCGAGCATCCGGAACACGGCGAGAGTCGTCGTGGCGGCCGAGGTCACCGTGCGCACCGGATGGGTGAGCGCAGTGCGGGATGCCGCGAGGACGAAACCCGCGGTCGCCGTGACGCTGTCGCGCGCTGCCCGGGCCTCGAATCCGGCCGCCTGCCCGAACCTGCCGACCATCCCGAGCGGCGCCGGCGCCGGAACGGCGGGAATCGGTGGGAACGACCCTGGTTCGCGCCGGAGGTCGAACATGTCGGCGGCCATGGCCATCCCGCCCACACCGTCGGTGATGCTGTGGTGGATCTTGAGGACGAATGCGGCGGCGCCGCCGGCGAGGTCGGTGAGCAGCGCCGCCTCCCACAGGGGGCGGGCATTTTCGAAGTCGGCCTCGCTCATCCGCTCCGCGTATGCGAGGACTGCGTCGGCGGCGGGACGGGTGTCGTCTCCCCGACGCCACCGCAGGTGATAGGCGGGATCGAAGTTCGGGTCGGGCTCCCAGCGCGGCGGTGCCGGCGACAACGGGTTGCCGACGGCGCGTTGACGCAGGCGGGGGATGCGTCCGGTCATGTGGTCGACCCGGGCGTCGATCACGGTGCGGTCGGGGGCACGGTCGAGCATCGCGACCAGGATGATCACCGATCGCAGCAGCGGATCACCCTCCACACCGAACATCACGGCGTCGAAGGCACCCATCCGCGGATCGAGGTGCATCGTCGAATTGTGCAGCACCGGGAGCGCCTGCTGTGACCGAACGTGAAGACTCGTGCCCGGTGGTGCCACATCGGTCGAAGCCGGGGCCTGCAGCATCTATCCTGCAACCCATGGCCACGCTTGACGAACGTCGCACCGAGGAGGGCTTCCGGCGACTGATCGCCTTCACCGATGCGGTGGTCGCCATCGCCCTGACCCTGCTCGTCCTGCCCCTCGCCGACTTCGCCGGCGACATCGAGAGGGGCACGCACCTCTGGACCGTGTTCGCCGACCACGACGTCGAACTCCTCAGCTTTGCGATCAGTTTTGTCGTGATCTGGATGCTGTGGCGGCAGCACCACCGGTCGATGGAGTACTTCAGGTTCTACGACTCGGGTCTGATGAACCTGACGTTCCTGTGGTTGTTCACCATCGTGGTGCTGCCGTTCGCGACCGCGCTGCTCGACGGCAAGGACATCGACTGGGCCAACGATCTGTACATCGGAGTCCTGCTCGTGTCGGTGACCGCACTGACCGCGCTGGAACGGTGGGGGGTCGCCCATCCGCAACTGCTCAATGACCCCGACGACCCCGGGACCCGGGAATGGATGACGAGCCGGGGACGCTACGCCACGATGATCCTGTTCGCCGGAGCCCTGATCATCGCGATCGTCGTCCCCTCATCGGGGAGTTGGCCGCTGCTGCTGCTGGTCCTCAGCGGTCCGGTGGGGTGGCTGCTCACCCGCGGACAGACCGACGACGAGGCGCCCGCACCCCAGGTCTGACACATTCCGCTCAACCGGTCGGTACAACGCGCAAGAACTCCGCCGTGGCGGCGTCGGCGGGCGCGAAGATCTCCACGGTCAACTCCTCCACGGTGACGTCCCGGGCCGAGGTCGGGGCGGCTTCGACCGAGAAGAACGCCAGATCGCCGTCCGGGTGCGCCAGTCGCAACGGCAGGACGACGGCGTCGGTGGCCGCGGCGGAGTCGTGGTGATCGGCGTCGTCGGGAAGGTATCCGGCGAGTTCGGCGGCCAGCGCCACCAGCCCGGCGTCGCCGGTGTGCGCGGCCCGACGCCGCACCTGCCGCATCAGATGTGCACTCCATTCCCCGAAGTTCGTGATCCGTCGGGCCATCCCTTCCGGATGCAGTCCGAGTCGGAGCACGTTGACCGGCGGTTGCAGCAGGTGCTCGGCACAGCCGTCGAGCAGCGGACCGACGGAGGCATTGGGCTCCACCAGATTCCAGTGCCGGTCGATGATCACCGCCGGATTCGGTGCCATCGCGGTGATCATCGCCGACAGCTCACGTCGGACCACCGCCAGCTCGGGGGCGTCGACGGCGCGCTGCGGATAACGGGGAGCGTGGCCGGCCGCGGTCAGGATGTGATTGCGCTGCCGGAGCGGGATGTCGAGTTCCTCGCCCAGACGATGGATCAGGTCCGGACTGGGAGTGGAGCGACCCGTCTCGACAAAACTGACATGACGTGACGAGATCCCGGTTCGGTTCGACAGCTCGAGTTGTGACAGCCCACGCCGCTCCCGCCAGTCACGCAGCAGGTGACCGGCGCCGGACGGGGTGGTCATCACCGAATCGGTCATGACGTCCAAGGTAATTGCCCGGGGCCCGGTGGTGCGCTCCGATGATGGGTACCGAGGAACGGAGGTTTCCGATGACCACATCGCCCGAGGTCCAATCCATACCGCGCTGGCTGAAGATCGTCATGCTGTGCGACCGCGCCGGGTCGTCGTGGTACATCGGCTCCGGAGTGCTGTTCGCGCCCATCCTGCTGATCGTCGACCCCTGGCCGGCCGCACGCGTCGTCGCGCTGGTCGTGATCGCGAGCGTCGGACTGTGGCTGGGTCTGCTCGGCCTGGCCATGGCCACCGGGTTGGCCCTCCTGCTCCGCCGCGGTGGCGAACTCCCCGAATCCTTCTGGAAGGAGATCGTCCGGCCGTCGTGACCGCGTGGGCATGCTCCTCACGCGGACTGTTCCGGCTCGGTCCCGGCTCAATCTGCCACTGCCCGTTGCCGGTTGAGTTGACGACGCAAACACCTCAAAGGTGGCCACCCCAACGTCAGCTGCGGGGATTTCGATACGATCCTACTCAATCAGCCACTGCCAGTTGATGGTTGAGCCGACGAGGAGCGTAGCGACAAGTCCAGTCGAAACCTCCGCCGCCCGAACTCACCAACGCCACCACCACAGAAGTCGTCACCACCCAACGCCAGCTGCGGAGACTTCGACACGGGTCCTCACGATGCTCGGTCCCGGCTCAATCAGCAACACCCAGTTGACGGTTGAGCCGACGAGGAGCGTAGCGACAAGTCCAGTCGAAACCTCCGCCGCCCGAACTCACCAACGCCACCACCACAGAAGTCGTCACCACCCAA
>NZ_JBSFRM010000027.1:0-49263 GCF_053589235.1 Gordonia sp. NPDC003376
TCGCTACGCTCCTCATCGGCTCAACCACCAACAGCCCGTGGCTGATTGAGTAGAGACCGAGCCGCCCTGCGCTCCTCATCGGCTCAACCACCAACGACTGCTTGCTGATTGAGCCGGGACCGAGCGAAGCGAGGACCCGAGTCGAAATCTCCGCAGCGTGGGCTGGGTGGTGATGTGTCAGCAGCTGCCGAGAGCCCCGCCCCGCAATGCGACCTCCGTCATGCGGAGGAGCGAGCACCCGGCGGCAGGATCACGCCGGTCGGCGGGTGTGGTGGTCGAGACCGGTCGTATTGCAGGAGTGGGCACCGTCGGAGTGGGCACGGACGCTTCCGTCCTCACCGCGGAGGCGGGTTGCGCCGCCGGGCGTGCGGTGTTCGTACCCCCGCGGGTCGTCGGGGCAGGTTCGGCTCCTTGTCGAGGCGGGTCCAGCGGTACCGTCCATCCCTTCTCGTACCCGTGGGCGGCGCCGATGACGACACCTGCCGCCACCGCGGGGAGGGCGACCAGTGTCGCGACGAGGGCCGTGCCCACCAGGGGTCCCACGACCAGACCGGTGGGCAGGAACGGGATGCCGAACAGCAGTCCGAGTCCACCGCCGACGACGGCCCCGACAGCGAGGGCCACCGGTGCTGCCACCGCGCCACCGATCACACCACCGACCACCGCGTCACCGACCATCTTCTCGGCGACCTTGTCGGCTCGCGCCTCCGGAACCCCGTTGCTGTGCAACACGTCCGAGATCCCCTGGACCAGGACTCCCGACGCCTCACTGACCTGCGTCGCCACTTGCGGGGACACAGCGCCCGGACGGTGCAGGCGGAGATTGCCGATCCGGATTTCGTCCGGGTTCGATGCCGGCGCCACCACGGTGACACGAGAAGCAGTCAGGTCCGGCGTCGGCCAGATCCTCACGGCAGAGGGGTCCGTGGATGCGACGAGCGTCGTCGCCGCATCGAGACGGGCGATCCCGTAGGTGACACCGCTCGCCGTTGCCACCGCGTCCGGCGGCGCGCCAGAGGGTCGGGCATCGGCGATGGCTGTGGCCGTCACCGTGAGGGACGCAGCCATCGCGCACCCCACCGCAGCGGATGTGAGGCGGCGGACGCGGTGATCCCCGGGACGGATGTGGCGGGCGGTGACCGTGGTGCCGGATCTGCTCATGGACGACCTCATTTCTCGATGGTGAAATGGCCATTTCTCCAAACGCTAGCCCCGCAAGGCGTGCTAGCGAGGCTGTTCGGCACCCATTCGCCGCTGGAGGATCTCGGCGATCGTGACGATTGCGTCGTTCTCGGTCATCGACAGGTGATCGCAATCGACATCGACGTTCGAGATGGCACCGCGCACGAACGGTTCCCACCCCGCGTGACCCAACGCGTCGGAACGTCGGTCACGGACCGCGGTGAAGAACTGCAGGTCGACGTCGACAACCGGGAGTTGCCAGTCGCCCGTCGCCCTAAGCAACAGGTTGTAGGCATCGGTCAGTCGCTGGATCGTCGCAGCATCCACCCCGAGTCCCGCGCCCAGATGCTCGGTGATCTGTGCGGCCGCCTGTTCTGCGGTGGCGTCGGAGCTCACGAAGTCGATACCGAGGACCGGACCGAGATTGCTGATCAGCTCACCTGCGGTGATCTCCACGATCTCCGACGTGTCGATCGCGTCGGCCTCCGCGTCGAGCATCGCCAGCATGGCGACCTCCTCACCCGCCGCCCGCATCTCGGCGGCCACGGCGTGCGCGATCACCCCACCCAACGACCACCCCAGCAAGTGATACGGACCTTCCGGCTGCACTGTGCGGATCTCGGCGAAGTAGCGCCGGGCTATCGCAGAAACCGTTGTCGGCCCGGGATTCTCACCGCCGATCTGTGGTGCCTGCAGACCGTAGACCGGCCGGTCGTCGGGGATCTGCCTGCCCAGCGTCTGATAGCACCAGGCCAGCCCCGACGCGGGGTGGACGCAGAACAGCGGCGGCTTGTCACCACCGGCCCGGATCGGCAGCAGGACATCGAGTCCGAGTCCGCCCGGAACACCGCCGGCAAGGTCGTCCCCGCCACCGCCACCACCGGCCTCGAATACCCTGCCGCCGTGTCGAATCCCGGCCTCGATGCGCCTGGCGAGGTCGGCCGGACTCGAGTCGGAGAGCATCCACCGGATCGGGATCTCGACGTGCAGTTCGTTCTTCAGCGAGTTGACCACCCGGACCGAGGTCAGCGAGTTGCCGCCCAGCGCGTAGAAATCGTCGTCGGCCCCGACCCGCGCCACCCCGAGCACGTCCTCGAAGGTGCGCGCGATCTCGCCTTCCAGTTCCGTCGTCGGCGCCCGGAACTCGTCGGTGCGCCGCGCCGTCTTCGGCAGACGGGCCCGATCCAGCTTGCCCGACGCGGTGAGCGGCACCGTGTCGAGCACCAGAACGGCCGTCGGCATCATGTACCCCGGCAGTGCCGTCGACGCGAATGCACTCACCTCGGCGGTGTCGACCGTGGCCCCGGCCGAGGGTACGAGATAGACGACGAGGTACTCGACCCGTTCGGTAGCGGTGACCGTCGCGACCGCCCGTGCCACGCTCTCATGCTCGGCGAATACCGCCTCGATCTCACCGAGCTCGATCCGCAGGCCACGCAACTTCACCTGGAAGTCGCTGCGGCCCAGGTATTCCAGCTCCCCGGTCGCACGACGGCGAACCAGGTCTCCGGTACGGTACATCCGCTCGCCGGCGACGAACGGATCGGCCACGAAACGCTCGGCGGTCAGACCGGGCCGTCCGAAGTAGCCCCGGGCCACCTGCGTACCCGACAGGTAGAGGTCTCCGGTCACGCCGGGCGGCACCGGGCGCAGCCGGGAATCGAGGACGTGGGCCCGGGAATTCCACACCGGGGTGCCCATCGGCACCGCCCCGTGGTCGTCCGTACCCACCTGATGCGACGTCGCATGCACGGTGAATTCCGTGGGGCCGTAGAGGTTGTGGAGTTCCACCGTCGGCAACGCGCGGCGGGCCGCGGTCACCACGTCCGGACCGAACGCCTCGCCGGCCACGAGCAGTGCCCGCAGCGAACCCAACGACCGCCCGGCCCCGCCCGCGGGGGCCACCGCATCGGCGAAGACCGCGAGCATCGACGGCACGAACGAGGTGATGGTGACCTGTTCGGCGTCGATCACCTCGGCGAGGTGGTCCGGATCGGTGTGACCGTCCGGGCGCGCGATCACCAGCCGTGCACCCACCGCCAGGGTCCCGAAGATCTCCCACACCGAGACGTCGAAGGTGGACGGGGTCTTCTGCAGCACCACGTCCGTACCGGTCAGGGCGTATTCGTCGCCGATCCAGCGCACCTGGTTGACCGCCGAACGATGGGAGATGGCAACACCCTTCGGCCTGCCCGTGGACCCGGAGGTGAACAGCAGGTAGGCCAGGGTATCCGGATTCGCGGCGGTGAGCCGGTCGCCGTCGGTCAGTGGCGAGTCGTCCAACCCCGACAACTCGATCCCATCCAGCGACGTCAGCACCACCACCGGGTCGGCGCAGCCGAGCATGTGGCCGATCCGGTCGGCCGGGTGATCCGGGTCGATCGGGACATAGCCACCGCCGGCGGCATGGACGGCGTACATCGCGGTGATCTGATCGAGGGAACGACGCATCCGGATCGCGACCAGGGCGTCCGGTCCGACCCCGCGGGAGATCAGCCATCGTGCGAGTCGGTTGACCCGCCCGGCGAACTCGGCGTAGGTCAGGGTGACGTCTCCGGCCGTGACGGCCGGACGGTCGGCGAACTGGGTTGCCGCGCCGGCGAACAGCGATGCGAGTGTCTCCTCGGGGTCGACGGGATGCTCGGTCGCATTCCACCGCAGCAGAGCCGCCTCGCGCTCCGCGGCGTCGAGGAGTTCGACGTCGTGGATCGACTGAGCGGGATCGGCCGACAGCGCGGTGAGGACCCGCATGAGTCGTTCGGCGAACGTCGACACCGTCGTCGGGTCGAAGAGATCGGTGGCGAAGGTGACCTCGCCGGCGATGCCGGCCGGCGCCCCGGTGTCGTCGTAGCTGTCCGACACCGTCACCTGCATGTCGAACATCGACATCCCGGTCTCGGATTCGACGGCCTCCACCGACAGCGCGGGCAGTTCGATCGCGGTGGTCGAGACGTTCTGGAACGCCAGCATGACCTGGAACAACGGGTTGTAGGCGTCGGACCGGACCGGGTTCAGTTCCTGCACGAGGCGTTCGAACGGGACGTCCGCATGGCCGAAGGCCGCCAGGTCGGTGTCGCGGGCGTCCTCGATCAGTTCGCTGAACGACATGCCCTCCCGAACCTGCGTCCGCAGCACGAGGGTGTTGACGAACATGCCGATCAGGTCGTCGAGTTCACGTTCGCCACGTCCGGCGTACGGGGTACCGATGGCGACGTCGTCGGTGACGGCGAGCCGGGCCAGCAGTGCGGCCAGTGCCGCATGGAACACCATGAACAGCGTCGCGTTGTGTTCCCGGGCGATCCCCTGGAGTGCGGCGTGCAGCTCGGCACCGACGACCAGCGGGACACCGGCACCGGCGAACGTCTGTGTCGCCGGGCGGGGTCGATCGGCAGGCAGCTCGATCAATGCCGGAGCATCGGCGAGTTGTTCTGTCCAGTAATCGATCTGGGCTCGCAATGTCGAGTGCGGATCGTCGGCCGACCCGAGGACCGCACGCTGCCAGATCGCGTAGTCCGCGTACTGCACCGCGGGCGGCACCCATCCGGGGGCGGCACCCTCCGTGCGGGCCACATACGCGGTCATCATGTCCCGGGCGAGCGGGGTCAACGACGAACCGTCACCGCAGATGTGGTGGATCACCACGGCCAGCACCCACTCGCCACCGCCGAGACCGTACAGCCGCACCCGCATCGGTACCTCGGAGGTGACGTCGAACGGCATCCGCATGAGTTCGGCGACCTCTTGGGCCAGAACGGTTTCCGATACCGACGACACGGCCATCACGACGCGGGCGGCGGCGGCCGGGAGGACGAGCTGGCCGGGCTCGCCGGCCACGTACGGGTACACCGTCCGCAGCACCTCGTGGCGGGTGACGACGTCGTCGATCGCCAGTTGCAGCGCATCGGGATCGAGTTCCCCGGACAGGCGCATCACGATCGGGATGCTGTAGGCGGAGGAATCGGGTTCGATCTGATTGAGGAACCACATCCGTTGCTGCGCATAGGACAGCGGGATCAGCTCCGGCCGATCCTGTGCGACCAGGGCGATCCGCCCGGTGTCGGTGTGGGATTCGGCCCGCGCGGCCAACTTCGACACCGTGGACGCCTCGAAGATCATCGAGACCGGCACCGTGGTGTCGAGTGCCGCCCCGATCCTGGCGACGACCCGGGTGGCGGCCAGACTGTTGCCGCCGAGTTCGAAGAAGTCGGCGTCGGCGCCGACACCGCCGGTGATACCGAGGACGTCGGCGAACACACCCGCCACGATCTCCTCGACCGGCGACGCCGGGGCCCGGTAGGCGCGGGTGGTGATCATCGGCGCGGGGAGGGCCTTGCGGTCGAGTTTGCCGCTCGGCGTCAACGGGATCTGATCGAGGACCATGACCGCGGCCGGCAACATGTACGAGGGCAGTGTCTCGGTGAGCAGGGCACGCAGCTTCTCCCCCACGACGACAGCGCCGGGCGCCGGCACCACATAGGACACCAGCCGCACACCGACGGCGTCGTCACGACGGGGCACCGTCGTCGCGAAGGACACGTCGGCGTGTTCTCCGAGCGCGGCGTCGATCTCCCCGAGTTCCACCCGGAATCCGTGGATCTTGACCTGGAAGTCGTTGCGGCCGATGAACTCCAGCACACCGGCGGAGTTGCGACGTACGACGTCACCGGTGCGGTAGACCCGCTGTCCGGGCCGGCCGAAGGGATGCGCCACGAACCGCGAGGCGGTGACGCCGGGCCGGTTCAGGTAGCCGCGTGCGAGGGCCGGGCCGGCCAGGTAGAGCTCACCGGCGACCCCCGCCGGCACCGGCTGCATCCGGGTGTCGAGCACCAGCGCCTGCATCCCGGCCAGCGGTGCACCGATGGTCGATCGCTCCCCCGCCTGCAGGGGTTCGGTCGCGGTGGCGACGACGGTGGTCTCGGTCGGTCCGTACAGCACCCGGAACTGCCGGGCTCGGGCCGGATCGGCCTCCAGCCACCGGCTCACCAGATCCGTCGGCACCTCGTCGCCACCGGACATCACGACACGCAGGTGGTCGAGCCCGTCGGGCTCCACCGAGGCCAGCGCGGCCGGGGTGACGAAGGCGTGCGTGACCCGTTGCGCCCGAAGCAGTTCGGCCAGTTCGTTGCCGCCGCGCAACCCGGTGGGTGCCACGACCAGCGCCGAGGAGGCGCTCACCGCGAGCAGGATCTCCAGCAGGGACGCGTCGAACGACGGTGAGGCGAAATGCAATACGCGGGAGATGGCACCGATCTCGGCATCCACGTGCAGCGATGACAGGTAGTCGGCGACGCCGGCATGGGTGACGGCGACCCCCTTCGGCACCCCGGTGGAACCCGAGGTGAAGACCACCCAGGCGGTGTTCGCGGCGCGCACCGGTTGCACCCGCTCGTCCTGCCCGATCGACGTCGCGGCGAGGCCGCCGATCCGGGCGGCCACATCGGTGTCGCCCGGCACGACCCAGTCGAGGGTGTCGGGGAGCACGGCGCGCGATGCCGATGTCGTGATCCCGAGCACCGCAGCCGAATCCGTGACCATCTGCTCGATCCGTGTACTCGGGTAGTGCGGATCGACCGGCACGTACGGCGCGCCGGTCTTCACCACGGCCCACCAGGCGACGACCGATTCCGCCGACCGTTCGATCGCGACCGCCACCGGCCGTTCCGGCGTCGCGCCGAGGGCGATCAGGTGGCGCGCCAGGCGATTCGACCGACGGTCGAGTTCGGCGTAGGTCAGGACCGTCTCACCCGAGATCACCGCTGCACCCTCGGGATTGCGTTCGACGGCCGCCGCGAACGCCTCCGGCAGCAGCGTCGGCGATGTCGCCGTCCGGGGACCGACCTGGGACAGCAGCATCGCGCGCTCGTCGGCCTCGAGCCAGTCGATGTCGCCGATCGGCGTCGACGCATCGTCGACGACCGCTTCGAGGACGCGGTGCAGGCGTCGGACGAATCCGGCCACCGTGTCGGCGTCGAAGAGGTCCCGGGCGAACATCATATTTCCCGAGATACCCTGCGCGACGACGGGTTTCCCGCTGGAGTCGGTTCCGTACCCGTCGGCGATCACCAGCTGCAGGTCGAACTGGCAGATCCCGGTGTCGGCCTGTGCGCGGGACACGGTCACCTCGGGCAACTCCACGTGCACCTTCGACAGGTTCTGGAGGGCGAGGGCCACACCGAACAGCGGGTGGTGCGCGGTGGAGCGCTCCGGATTGAGTTCCTCGACGATCCGCTCGAAGGGGACGTCGGCGTGCTCGAATGCCTGCAGGTCGGCCTCTCGCACCCGGTCCAGCAGATCGGCGAACGACTCGTCGCCGTCCACGCCGGTCCGCAAGGCCAAGGTGTTGACGAACATCCCGACCAGCTCGTCGAGCCCCGGTTCGCCGCGGCCGGCGACCGGCGTCCCGACCACGATGTCGTCGCCGCCGCTCAACCGTGCCAGCACGGTCACCAGTGCGGCGTGCAGGACCAGGAACAGCGACGCCCCCCGCGACCGCGCCAGGGTGAGCAGGCGGGAGTGCAGTTCCGGCCCGATCTCCACCGGCACCGAACCCCCGGCGAAGGTCGCCACCGCGGGTCGTGGCCGGTCGGTGGGCAGGTCCAGCACATCCGGCGCCCCGGCCAGTGATGTCCGCCAGAAGTCGAGCTGCGCACGCATCAGCGAGTGGGCGTCCTCGGCCGCACCCAGCACCTCGCGCTGCCACAGGGCGTAGTCGGCGTACTGCACCGACAGCGGTTCCCATCCGGGCGCGTGGCCGC
This sequence comes from Gordonia sp. NPDC003376, assembly GCF_053589235.1. Taxonomy (NCBI): domain Bacteria; kingdom Bacillati; phylum Actinomycetota; class Actinomycetes; order Mycobacteriales; family Gordoniaceae; genus Gordonia; species Gordonia sp. NPDC003376. The sequence continues at coordinate 7,938 of NZ_JBSFRM010000027.1, forward strand.
CCAGGCGCGCGGCGTAGGCCGTCATCACATCGCGTGACAGCGGCACCATCGACTGTCCGTCACCGGCGATGTGGTGGACCACCAGCACGAGCAGGAACTCGCCCGTTCCGTCCGCGCCAGGACGGGAATCGTCACCGCCGCCGGGCGGTAGGTCGTCACCGATCTCGAACAGCGCCACCCGCATCGGCACGTGGGTGGTCACGTCGAATCCGCCGCGCACGAACTCGCCCACGGTGTCGGCGACCGCGGCCGGCGACACCGTCCGCACGTCCACGGTGATCGGGGTGACGCCGAGGATCTGTTGTCGCGGCTCACCGGCGGTGTCGGGATAGATCGTCCGCAGCACCTCGTGCCGTGCGGCCACATCGGACAGGGCGTCCCGCAGTGCCGGGATGTGCAGCCGTCCGGACAGCCGCAGGATCACCGGGATGTTGTACGCGGCCGAGTCCGGTTCCATCCGGTTCAGGAACCACATCCGCTGCTGTGCCGGTGACAGCGGCACCCGATCCGGGCGCGGCCCGGCGGTCAGGGGGATGCGTCCACCGCCGTGGAGCGAGCCCACCAGCACCGCCAGCGCGGCCACGGTGGGCGCGTCGAACACGGCACGCACGGGAACCCGGGTACCGACGACCTCGCCGAGACGGGCGACCACCACCGAGGCGCTCAGCGAATCGCCACCGAGGGCGAAGAAGTCGTCGTCGGCACCGACGCGCGGGACGTCGAGCACGTGCTCGAATGCCGCGGCGACCGCCGATTCCGTCGGGTTCGCCGGCGCCCGGAACTCGCTCGCGGCGAAGACCGGCTCGGGCAGGCGGCCACGGTCCAGTTTGCCGGTGCGGGTCATCGGGATCTCGTCGAGGACGACGACGGCGGCCGGGACCATGTACGCGGGCAGCTTCTCGGCCAGCGCTGCGCGCAGTCGGGTGCTCGACAGCGTCGTCCCCGGCGCCGCAACCACATAGGAGACCAGCATGTGTCCGGCCCCGGCACGGCTGCGGCCGATGGTGACGGCGTAGTCGACGTCGGCGCGGGCACCGAGGAGGGCGTCGATCTCACCCACCTCGACCCGTGTGCCGCGAACCTTGACCTGGAAATCGTTGCGGCCCACGAACTCCAGCTGGTGATCGGCATTGCGGCGGACGATGTCGCCGGTCCGGTACATCCGGTCGCCGGGGTCACCGAACGGGCAGGGCACGAACCGGGTGGCCGTGGTCCCGGGCCTGCCGATGTACCCGTCGGCGAGGCCGGGCCCGACCAGGTACAACTCGCCGGCGATCCCCTGCGGCACCGGCCGCATCCAGGTGTCGAGGACGGTGATGCCGACCGGGCCCACCGACGTGCCGATCGTGACCGGCCCACCCGGATGGAGGGGTTCGCTCGCGGTCGCCCAGATGGTGGATTCGGTGGGCCCGTACAGGTTGACCATGGTGCGGCCCGGCGCCCACCGGTCGATCAGTTGTGGCCCGACCGATTCGCCCGCGGTGGCCAGCACCCGCAGGGTGTCGAGGCCCGCCTCGTGGATGTCCGCCCCGTGGATGTCCGCCCCGTGGATCCCCGGCTCCGTCGGCACCGTGGCCAGCACCGACGGCGTCAGGACCGCGTGGGTGACGGACTCGCGACGGATCAGTTCGGCGAGTTCTGGACCGCCGTAGACGTCGGCCGGGGACACCACGAGGCGTCCGCCGGAGCCGTGGGCCATCAGCAGTTCGAACACCGAGGCGTCGAATCCCGGGGAGGCCACCTGCAGCACACGCGCGGCGGGGTCGACGCGGAGTACCCGGCGCTGTGCGGCGACGAGGTGGGCCAGTCCCCGATGGCCGACGCGCACACCCTTGGGGGTGCCGGTCGAGCCGGACGTGTAGATCACATAGGCGGTGTCGCCGAGGCGGATCGGACCGCCTCGTTCGGCATCGGTGATCGGCCCGGCCGGTTCGGCGTCGAGGATGCCGGCGGTGCGCTGCTGGTCGAGGAGCAGCCAGTCGACCGACCCGGGGAGATCGTCGCGCAGGTCGGCCAGGGTCAACCCCAGCGTCACGGCGCAGTCGGCGAGCAGGAAGCCGATGCGCTCGGCGGGCAGTCCGGGGTCGATCGGCAGGAACGGTACACCGGCCCTCGCCGCCGCCCAGATCGCGACGACCGCCTGCGGTGACCGCGGCAGCACGCAGGCCACCACGCCCTCCGGTCCGGCCGGGTGCCGCAGGAGGTACCGGGCCAGGCGGTTCGACCGCTCGTCGAGGTCGCGGTAGGACATCGTGGTGTCCCCGCTCCGCACGGCGATCGCATCGGGTGCACGGCGGGCGGTCGCGGTGAGAATCTCACCGAGCGTCGCCGGGTCCGGCACCGCCCGATCGGACGTGGCCGTCCGCGGCCACTCGACGCCTTCCACGGCCTGTGTGAGCATGCCCAGCCGGGTCCCCGGCTCGGCGGCGATGCGGGCCAGGTATTCGACGAACCGGTCGACGATCTCGCGGGCCTGCACGGCGTCGAACTCGTCACGGCGGTACCGCAGGGTGATCGTCAGTGCCGGACCGCGCTCGGGGCCGTCGGGTCCCGACCCGTCGGCCCGGCTGCGGGCGTCGAGATCCGGTGCGACGACGACGCTCAGCGGATATGGGGTGGCGTCGATCCCGCTGATGCCGTCGACACGGAGTCCGGCCGAGTCGACCAGCTGTTGCAGCGCCGCCGCGTGGAGCGGGAAGGACTGGAACGCCAGGGCGGTGTCGAACAGATCCGAGACACCGGCGGCACGATGGATGGCGGGCAGCCCCACGTAGTGGTGGTCGAGCAGCTGCGCATTGCGCTCCTGAACCTGGATCATCAACTGCCGCAACGACAATGCGGGATCTAGCCGGGCCCGGACCGGGACCGTGTTGAGGAACATGCCCAGCGCCTGCTCGACACCGGGCAACGACGGCGGCCGGCCCGATACCGCCGAACCGTGGATCACGTCGGTCTCACCGGTCAGCACCCGCAGGACCAACGACCAGGCGGTGGAGAGTGCGGTTCCGATGGTCACGGCGGAATCGGCCGCCACCGAACGCAATCGACCGAACTCCTCGGTCGGCAGCGCCACGACCACCTCGCCGACGGCGGCATCGGCCATCGCGGCACCGTCGCGCGAGACCCGGGTGGGAGCCTCGACATCGGCGTACGCCTCCGCCCACGCGGCGGTCGACGAGTCGTGATCCCGTCCGGCGAGCCAGACCAGGTGATCGCGGTAGGAGGGTGCGGGCCCGGCCACCGCGATCCGCCCCGGATCGCCGTAGTACTCGAGCAGTTCACGCATCAGCAGCGGCATCGACCACCCGTCGAGGATCACGTGGTGATTGGTGATATGCAGCACGAACGACCCGATGTCGCGACGGACCAGGGTGAACCGGATCAGCGACGGGACGCTCAGATCGAAACCGGTGGCGGCGTTGTCGGCGACGACACGCTCGGCGGTCTCGGTGGGGACGTCACCGACCAGATCGATCTCGCGGAACGCCACCTCGACGTCGGTGACCACGATCTGACGCGGACCCCGAGACGTCTCGGCGAACCCGACGCGCAGGATGTCGTGTCGATCGACGAGGGCCTGCGCGGCCCGGCGCAGCCGCGCACCGTCGACGTCGCCGGACAAGGCGATCGTCGACTGCACGGTGTAGTTGTCGCGGGCATCGGGATCGAGTGACGAATGGAAGTGGATGCCCGCCTGCGTCGGCGACAACGGCCACACCTCCGACAGCGTCGGATGGCGATGCCGGAGCGAGGCGAGATCGGTGTCGTCGATGTCGGCGAACCGTGGGTCCGAGGCCGATACCGACTCGGCGGCGACGGACGCGGCGTCAGTGCTGCGCAGTACCGCGAGTTCGGCGATCGCGGCCACCGTCTTGGCGCCGAACACATCACGCGGAGTGAGGGCGAATCCGGCCGCCTTGGCGAGGGCGACGAGCTGCATGGAGACGATGCTGTCGCCGCCGAGGGTGAAGAAGTTGCTGTCGGCGGTGACGCGGTCGAGCTGCAGGACCTCGGCGAAGATCTGCGCGATGAGCACCTCGGCCGGTGTCGACGGCAGCCGTCCGCCTTCCTCTTCGGAACGGAAGTCCCACGGGGGCAGTGCCTTTCGATCGATCTTTCCGGTCCTGGTGAGCGGCATCGACGCCAGTTCGACGATCGCCGCCGGCGACATGTACTGCGGCAGGGTGTCCGCGAGTCCGTCGTGCAGGGCCCCGACGTCCAGTGCCCGCCCGGGCGCACCGACCACATAGGACACCAGGACCGCCTGTCCCGCCGGTCCCGGCTGGACCACGGTGGCCGCCTGTGCGACCGCGGGATGCCGCCCGAGATGGGCGTCGATGTCCCCGGTCTCGATCCGCAGTCCACGGATCTTGACCTGCTGATCGTTGCGTCCGAGATAGTCCAGTTCGAGTCCGGACCGGCCACGCACCCAACGTACGGAATCGCCGGTGCGATAGATCCGTTCACCGGTCGCCGACCGCGGGTCCGCGACGAATCGCGACGCGGTGGTCCCCGGACGGGCGTGGTACCCCCGGGCGAGTCCGGGACCACCGAGGTAGAGCTCGCCGGCCACCCCCACCGGGACCGGCCGCAGCCAGGCGTCGAGAACCGACACCGACACGCCCCCGATCGGCTGTCCGATGGTCACCGGCTCCCCCGGGGCCAGGTCATCGGACCCGGTGGCCCAGATGGTGGCCTCGGTCGGCCCGTAGTGGTTCATCAGGCGACGGCCCGGTGACCACCGGTTCACGATGTCGGCGCCGGTGGCCTCGCCGACCACCGCGATCGTCCCCGGCGACGAAAGGCGCGTCGGGTCCATCGTGTTGAGCGCCGACGGCGTGATGATCGCATGCGAGATACTCTCTGCCCGAATGAGTTCCTCGAGATCGGTACCGCCGTACACATCGGGCGGAGCCACCACGAGGCCGCCGCCGTTGCCGTGGGCCAGCAGCACCTCGGAGACGCACGCGTCGAAGCCGGGCGACGCCACCTGCAACACCGTCGAACCGGCGCGCACCCCGAATGACTTCGACTGTGCGGCAACACGATCGGCCAGACCACGGTGGCTGACCAGAACAGCCTTGGGCTTGCCGGTCGACCCGGACGTGAAGATCAGGTAGGCGGCGTTGTCCGGCCGGAGCCCGTCGGTCGCGATCGCGGCGGTGACGGTATCGGCATCGGCGGTCCCCACCCGGCCCGGCCCTGGGGTGCCGGTGCGGGTGTCCGGATCGTCGAGCGCGAGCCAGTCGACACCTGCCGGCAGGTTCGGCGTGACGGCGGCCACGGTCACCCCGAGGGTGCAGCCCGCGTCGGAGATCAACTCGGCGAGCCGATGTGCGGGATTCCCCGGGTCGAGGGCGACGAAGGCGGCACCGGTTCGCGCGACCGCCCAGATCGCCACCACGAGTTCCGCCGAGCGCGGAACGGCGAGTGCCACGAACGACTCGGGACGTGCGCCGCGCCGGATCAGTTCGGCCGCCACCCGGTCGGATCGGAGTGCGAGTTCGCGGTAGGTGATCGTGGTGCCGTCGGCACACACGGCCACCGCATCCGGGTATCGATGGGCGGTGTCGGCGAGGATGTCGCGCAGCAGCCGGGCGGGCAGCACGCCGGCGGTCGACGATGGTGCACCTGCCGCCGACAGCTCGGCCTGTTCGTCGTCCCGGCAGGAGATCACCGCACCGACCTTGCGGCCGGGATCGGTGGCGATCTGATGCAGCATCCCGACGAAGCGGTCGAGCAGGGCACCGGCGCCCGCGGAGTCGATGCGGTCGACGGCGTACCGGACGGTGAGCACGTACCCGTCCGGTGTCTCGCTCTCGGACGCCCCGGTTCCCACGGTGCGGGGGCGCGGCGGGGTGACCTGGAGGCTGACCGGGTACGGGGTGGCGTCGTGGGCGACCAGATCGACCCACCGGAGCCCGGCGTCGGCCAGCGTCCGCCCGACCGCGTCGGTGTCGACCGGATAGGACTCGAGGACCGTGACGGTGTCGAACATGTCGGCGACACCGGTGGCCCGCTGCAACTCGGCCAGCCCGACGTGCCGGTGATCGAGCATCGCGGCCTGTTCGGTCTGCGTGCGTGCGAGCAGTTCGACGATGCTCTCGGCGGGATCGAGCCGGATGCGAACCGGGAGGGTGTTGATGAACAGTCCGATCATCCGCTCGATGCCCGGGATGTGGGCCGGACGGTCGGACACCGTGTTGCCGAACACCACGTCGGACCGACCGGTCATGGCCGACAGCACCAGCGCCCAGGCCACCTGGATGGAGGTGTTGGCGGTGACCCCGTGGGTGCGTCCGAGGCCGAGGATCGCATCGGTGGTCACCGGGTCGAGGTCGATCTCGATCTCCCCGACGTCGGTGGTGGCGGTCCCCCCGGGGGCACCGGTCAGCCGTGTCGGGCTCTCGATCTCGGCGAGCATCTCCTGCCAGGCATGCCGGGCGGCGCCGTGGTCGCGTGACTGCAGCCACTGCAGGTGGTCACGGAAGGACCGCGGCTGCGGGAGGTCGATCGGGTCGCCGTCGGCGATGTGGTGCAACAACAGTTCGTGGATCAACAGCGGCGCCGACCAGCCGTCGAGCACGATGTGGTGGTTGGTGAGCACCAGCAGATGCCGGTCGGCATCCCGGTCACCGTCGGCACCGCGCGCCACCCGGATGAGGTGGAAGCGCAGCAAGGGCGGGTGCGCGAGGTCGAACGGTGCCGCCGACTCCGCGACGAGCTGTCGCAGCCGACGCTCCCGCTCGGCGGGATCGTCGATACCGGTGACGTCGGAGTCCGTCCAGTCGACCTCGACGTCGCGCAGGACGAGCTGTCGTGGCCCGGCACCGGTCTCGACGAAGGCCACCCGGAGACTGTCGTGGCGGTCGAGGAGCCGCTGCGCGGCCCGCCGCATCCGAGCGGGGTCGAGCGATCCGCCGAGGGTCAGCTCGGCCTGCACGGTGTAGCCGTCCTCACGCGTGCGGTCCGCCTCGTCGAGGGCGTCGTCGTAGAGCGCGTGGAACAACAGACCGGACTGCAGCGCGGTCAGGGGCCACACGTCGGTCAGCGACGGATGCTCCTGCGTCCAGGCGTCGATCTCCGCCTGCGACGTCGTGACCAGGGCGAAGTCCGACGGGGTGTGCCCGCCGGCGTCGTCGGCCCGCACATGCCGGGCCAGCCCGTCGAGGGCCTGCACCCACAGGCCGGCGAGTTCCCCGACGTCGTCGTGGCGCAACACCAGTGAGGCGAACTCCCACGTCGCGTCGAGTTCGAGCCCGTCGGGTCCGGGTACGGCGATCGCGTTGATGTCGAGGACCGCGGGCAGCGCCATCAGCGGCGCGCCGGTGCCGACCAGGGAGTCGAACTCGCCGGATGGCGCCCAGGGACCCGTGTGCTCACGGGTCCCGGCCCGGCCGAGGTAGTTGAAGCTGATCTGCGGGTCCGGCCGCCCGGCGAGTTCGGCGCGTCCGACCGGGTCCAGATATCGGACCATGCCGAATCCGATCCCGTTGTCGGGCACCGCCCGCAACTGTTCCTTGACCTGTCGGAGCGCATGCCCCGCGGCGACCCCGCCGGCGAAGGCGTCGTCGATGTCGACGTCGTCGAGTTCGAGCCGGACCGGGAAACGGGACGTGAACCACCCCACCGTTCCGGTCAGGTCGGCGCCGGGTACGGCGGTCTCTTCCCGGCCGTGACCTTCGAGTGCGATGAGCTCGTCGATCCCAGGGGTGTCGATCCCGGCGGTCACGCCGTGGCGGTGACGCCACCGGGCCAGGGCCAGGACCAGCGCGGCGAGCAGTGCGTCGTTGGCGCCCCCGTGGAATCGGGCGGGGACGGTGGTGAGGACCGCCTCGGTGACGTCGGCGGGCATGCGCACCCGCACACATCCGGCGGTGTCGAGCACGTCGCGATCGGGGTCCAGCGCACGCTCCCCGAGGAGCCGGTCCCCCGCTGCGAGCACCTCGGTCCACCGATCGAGTTCGGCGGCGGTCCGCTCCGACGAGTGCTCGAGCAGTCCGTGGACCCACCGCCGTACCGACGTGGTCGGGTTCCCGAACCGGGGCTCGACGCCGTCGACGATCTGCTGCCAGGCCTGGGCGAGGTCGGTGAGGAGGATGCGCCACGACACGCCGTCGACGGCGAGATGGTGGATGACGAGCCACATCAGGTCCGGTTGCGTGTCGTCGGGATCGGCCATCCACACGAATCGGATCATCGTGCCGGTGCGGGGATCGAGCTCGTCGGCGGCGACCTGCAGGTGATGGTCGACCTCGTCCGCATCACGCCGGTCGAGCCACACACGGCTCAGCGCCTCGTCGACGTCCACCGTCCCCGGCGCGCGGACCTCGACGTGCACCTCTCCCGGCTGATCGTCGACGAGCTCCGCACGCAGGATGTCGTGATGGTCCACCAGTGCCTGCAGCGCGCGCACCAGGTCGGTGCGGGTGATCCCCGCGGGCAGTTCCACCAGGGCGGACTGGGTGAAGCGGTCGATCGGACCCCGCTCGAGCATCGCGCACATGATCGGCGACAACGGGATCGATCCGACTCCACCGCCGGCGAGTTCGGGCAGCCCCGCGTCGTCGGCGAGGTCGGTCGCCACGGCGGCCAGCGCCGCGACCGTCTTGTGCTCGAAGACGTCCTGGGTCGAGAAGGCCAGCCCACTCGCCTTGGCCCGGGCCACCAGCTGGATGGAGAGGATGCTGTCACCGCCGAGCACGAAGAAGCTGTCGTCGGCACCTACCCGGTCGACTCCGAGGACCTCGGAGAACAGCTGTGCCAGTGCGGTTTCCCGCGGAGTCGACGGCCGGCGTCCACTCGCCACGGAGGCGAAGACCGGGTCGGGCAGCGCCGTGCGGTCGACCTTGCCGAATGCGTTCACCGGCAGGGCGCCCATCATCGTGATGACCGCCGGGACCATGTGCGGCGGGAGGAATTCGCGCGCAAAGCGTTCCAGCTCGGTCGGGGTGACCTGCGCGCCGCGCACCGGCACCACGTAGGACGCCAGCACGGTCGCGCCGATGTTGTTGCGAACCGGGACGGTGACCGATGCCCCCACCCTGTCGTGTCCGGTGAGGGCGGTGTCGATCTCGCCCGGCTCGATCCGGTAGCCACGGATCTTCAGCTGGAAATCGGTGCGTCCCAGCAACTCCAGCGATACTGCCGGTGCATCACCGACCCAGCGGGCGAGGTCACCGGTCCGATACATCCGCTCCCCCGGGGCGCCGTGGGGATGGGCCACGAATCGGGCCGCGGTCGACCCGGGCATGTGGGCGTAGCCGCGCGCGAGCCCCGGCCCGGCCAGATACACCTCGCCGACGGTCCCCACCGGGACCGGCTGCAACAGCGGGTCGAGGATCATCACCGACACCCCACGGATCGGGCCGCCGGCGGTGAGAGCGGCAGACGGGTCGATCACCGCGCTCGACGCGGTGATCGTCGCCTCCGTGGGTCCGTACTCGTTGAGCATCGTGGCGCAGCGGGCCCACCGTCCGACGATGTGCGGCGCGCATTTGTCGCCGCCGACCACGACCGTCCGCAGGTCCGTCAGCGCTTCCGGCTCGACGGTGGCCAGCATGGTGGGGGTCAGGGTCAGGTGGGTGACGCGCTCCTCGGAGAGCAGGCGGGTCAGCTGGTCACCGCCGATCACCTCCGGGGGCACGATCACCAGTGCCGAACCGTTGGCGAAACAGGTGAGCAACTGTTCCATCGACGCGTCGAAACTCGGTGACAGCGCATAGGACACCCGCGAGGCGGGGCCCAGGCCGTAGGCAACGGTCCGGTCGGCGATCAGATCGGCGAGGCCGCGGTGGGTGACCTGCACACCCTTGGGCACCCCGGTCGACCCGGAGGTGTAGGTCATGTAGGCCACGTTGTCGGGGTGCACCGGCCGGATGCGGTCGGCGTCGCCGATCGCCGCCCCGTCCTCGGTTGCCGTCCCGTCCTCGGTTGCCGCCCCCTGCTCGGTTACCGCCCAGTCGTCGACGACCACCGTGCGCGCCGATCCCGGCAGCCGATCGATGTGGTCGGCGATCGTGATCGCCACATCCGCGCCGCTGTCGGCGAGGATGTGCTCGATGCGTTGCCGGGGCTGGGCCGGGTCGACGTGCACGATGCCGGCGCCGGACTTCGCGACCGCCCAGGCCGCGGTGACCGACTGCGCAGAGCGCCGGAGCACGATCGCGACGGCCGTCTCCGGACCACAACCCTCGGCGATCAGTCTGCGGGCCAGCCGGGAGGAGGCGCGGTCGAGTTCGCGATAGGTCATCGTCCCGGTGTCCGACGAGATCGCGACCGCCTCGGCATGCCGGCGGACGGTCTCGGCGAGGACGTCGGGGAGCAGTATCGGTGCCACCCCCGTCCCACCGTGCACGGGCAGCAGTGCCGCGCGCTCCTGCTCGTCGAGCAGTGCCAGTCGTCCCACCTGGCGATCGGTCGGACCGCCCAGGAACTCGTGCAGGAACATCAGGAAACGCCGGTGATGACCAGCGAGTTCGACCTGGGTGTAGATGTTCGGATTGCCCTGGAAGTCGATGTGCGTGCTGTCCTTGCCCGCCCCCGGGTAGATGTTGACGAACAGGTCCGAGGTGGGCCCCGACGTCAGCACGTGCAGCCGGCCGGTCACGTCACCGAGCACGACCTCGCTGTCGATCATCATCAGGTTGACCGCCGGACCGAAGGATGCCGTCTCGTCGCGCGCGATCCCCATGTCGGCGAAGATGTCCTCCTGGCGGTACCGCTGGCGGCGCAGGGCACTCAGCAGCTCGCCCTTCACCCGGGCGATCACCTCGTCGAGGGTGCACCCGGCCACCGGAACCCGCAGGGGCACCACGTTCGCGATCATTCCCCCGGACCTGCGAAGGACCGCCGAGTGCCTGCCCGAGACCGGAAGGCTCAGCAGGACCTCGGCGCTGCCGGTCATCCGGGCCAGGTAGGCGGCGAACGCCGCGACGATCAACGGGGTCACCCCACCGCCCTCGCGCGCGGCGTCGTCGAGGAGCCGGGCGGTGTGGTCGGGGATCGGGGTGCTCACGAGCGCCGGGTGCAGGGTGGGCTTACCGAGCCTGCCGGCGAGGCTGACCACCGGCGGTGCACCGGCGAGGTGTTCGCTCCAGTACTGCCGGTCGTTCTCGTGGCGGGTCGATCCGGGATAGGACGAGTCCTGCGCGATGATCTCGTCGAGCGGGCTCGCCGTCGACGGCGGCGCCGCCTCACCTCGGATACCGGCGTTGTACAGCTCGGTGATGCGCCGCACCATCGTGATCGCGGCGAATCCGTCGAGCGCGATGTGATGCGCACGCAGGTACCAGAGGTGATGGTCGACCCCGACCTGGTACACGATGCTCACCATCAGGTCGTCCACGAGCAGGTCCAGGGGTCGGCTGTAGTCCTCGAGCATCAGCCGATGAGCGGTCGCCACCGGGTCGTCCATGCCGCTCAGGTCGACGATGTACACCGGCGCGCCGTGCTCGTCGTCGACGTACTGCCGCGGTTCTCCATCGACCTCGATGAGGTGCAGGTTCCCGGAACCGAACTCCCGGCCGGTGGTCCGGCAGGCCACCTCCAGGAGCGCGGTGTCGAGCGCGCCCTCGATCTCCACGTATTGGGCCACCGAGATCGGCAGCTCTCCCGCGACGTGCTGGGCGAACCAGATTCCGCGCTGTGCGCTGGACAGGGGCAGGGACTCGACACCCGCCGGCATCCCGGGCGCAGTGCGCTCGTTCGGAATGAAATGCAACGGTGTGGTTGCAAAACTCTTGTCGGAAATGGTCACGTGACCTCCATACGCCGTCATTGAAGCGAAGTGGGTCCATGGAGAGGTGTCGACCCGTCGATAAAACGAGACCCTACCCGCGCCAATATTCACGAACAACGATTTTCAACGTCGCCGACTACGAACGGACTACAAACGATCCGACCTACCCAATTCGGACCCACCTGCCATCACGACGAACCGACAATTCGGAATTCGGAACGTCAGAGATGTTGTTGCAGTTCATATTTCAACCGAGCAAATCGAGCGGCGGCCTCGCCCCGACCCGACCCGAATACTCGGCCCCCGACCGAAACGGTGATGACAATTCTTGCACCACCGCACCAGAATTGAACTCCAACCCATACCGGTGGCCACCCTCCGGATACCACCGGAACCAGTGCATCGCACACTGTTACCGCACACCCACTCTCGCCGGGATCCAGTGTACTTACGGGTAAACCCCGAGATCTCCGGATTATCGATATCTCCGCTATTGCTTTACTAGCAGTACTAAACATATTTGGCGGCACCCCACAACGGATGTCCGCTTTTTCCAATCGAACCCACGAATCCTCGTCGGGATCCCACACCGAATTCAGTTGACACCCCGTCCGCTGTTCATAGGACACCCACAGCAGATCCGAAGGTGACCGCACCGCCTGCCGACATCCGACGACACCGAGCGGGCCCGTTCCCGCGCCCCGCCGCAGCGGCCGGGACACAGCAGAGGAGACGCGTCGGCACGCCGTCGATCGGCGACGACGTCGGCCGATTAGGGTGTTGTCATGGCAGGGCGCAGCATGGATTTCGACCCCATCGCCGAGGCGCGGGACAATTGGACCTCGGCCGGCTGGGGCGAGGTCGCCGACGGCATGGTGGCGGTGACGTCGGTGATGCGCGCACATCAGATCCTGCTCGCCCGCGTCGAGACCGCACTCCGGCCCTTCGATCTCAGTTTCTCGCGCTTCGAGCTCCTGCGGCTCCTCGCATTCTCGCGGCAGGGCGCGCTGCCCATCACCAAGGCCAGCGACCGCCTGCAGGTGCACGTCACGAGCGTCACCCACGCGATCCGTCGTCTCGAGGAGGGCGGACTGGTCACCCGGCTCCCGCATCCCACCGACGGCCGCACCACGTTGGTCGAGATCACCACGCTGGGGCGCACGACGGTCGAGGACGCCACCCGGACCCTCAACGACGAGGTGTTCGCCGACGTCGGGATGTCCGACGACGAGATGACCGGCCTGGTCGGGGCGATCCAGTCGCTGCGCAAGCACAACGGGGACTTCTGACGGGGACGCCCGAAGCAGACCGCCCGAGGGGTCGTCCACAAACCACAGCGCCCGCCCCGAGGTTCGGGACGGGCGCTTCGCGGTCCGAGGGTCTGTTACCGGGTCTGACCGCTCGAATCCGGAGCCGGACTGCCGGGACTCAGTGCAGTGCGGTGATGATCGCGCTGAAGTCCAGATCCGAGTGCTGCTCGGCGAACGCCTTGTACAACTGGGCGGCATGGGTACCCAGCGGGGCGCGGGAACCGGTGTCGGCGATGGCATCCATCGCCAGCCCCAGGTCCTTGTGCATCAGTGCGGTGGCGAAGCCCGGCTTGTAGTCGTTGTTCGCCGGTGACGTCGGCTGCGGTCCCGGGACCGGACAGTTGGTCTCGATGGCCCAGCAGTTGCCGGTCGCCCCGGTGACGACGTCATAGAGCGCCTGATCCGAGAGCCCCAGCTTCTCGGCCAGCACGAAGGCCTCGCCCACGGCGATCTGCTGGACGGCCAGCAGCATGTTGTTGCACACCTTGGCCGCCTGGCCGGCGCCGGTGGCACCGCAGTGGATGATCTTGCCGGCCATCGGATCGAGGGCGCCACGAGCGGCGGCGAAGGCCTCGTCGCTGCCGCCGACCATGAACGCCAGGGTGCCTGCCGTGGCACCCTTGACGCCACCGGAGACCGGGGCGTCGATCTGGGCGTAGCCCGATTGCGCCGCCTTGGCGTTGATCGCCCGGGCGTCGGCCACCGAGATGGTGGAGCTGTCGATGAACAGCGCCCCGGTGGGCGCGGCCTGCAGGATGTCGTCGTAGACCTTCTTGACCAATGCCCCGTTCGGCAGCATCGTGATCACGACCTCGGCGGCGGCGACGGCCTCCACCGCCGTCGGGAAGGTCTCGATCCCGTTGGCCTGTGCGGTCTTCACCGCCTCGGCGACCGGGTCGAACCCGTGCACCGTGTGTCCTGCCTTGACCAGGTTGGCCGCCATCGGCCCGCCCATGTTGCCGAGACCCAGAAAGGCGATCGTCGTCATTGCCGAAACTCCCCTAGTGTGTGTCGAATCCGTGTGATCACTTGCCCGCGAACCTCGACGCGATCGAGCGTCCGAGCACCACGCGCATGATCTCGTTGGTTCCCTCCAGGATGCGATGCACGCGCAGATCCCGGACGATTTTCTCGATTCCGTACTCGTTCAGGTACCCGTAGCCGCCGTGCAGCTGCAACGCCTGGTCGGCGACGGTGAAACACGCGTCGGTGACGTAGCGTTTGGCCATCGCGCACTGCTCCACCTTGTCGGCGGTACCCGCGTCGAGGGCCGACGCCGCATGCCACAGCATGAGCCGCGAGGTCTGCAGCGAGGTGGCCATGTCGGCGAGCGTGAACCGGATGGTCGACTCGTCGATCAGGTTCTGCCCAAAGGCCTTTCGCGACGCGACATAGGCGGCCGCCTTGTCGAAGGCCGCCTGCGCGCCACCGAGTGACGACGCCGCGATGTTGAGTCGGCCGCCGTTGAGCCCGTTCATCGCGATGCCGAACCCGATCCCCTCGGTGGCCCCGAGCAGGCTCGTGGCCGGCACCCGCACCTCGTCGAGGATGACCTGTGCGGTGGGTTGCGCATGCCACCCCATCTTGTGTTCCTGGGCCCCGAAACTCAGTCCGGGTGAACCGTTCTCGACCAGAAACGTGGAGATCCCCTTGGGGCCTGCGTCACCCGTGCGCGCCATGATCACGTACAGGTCGGAGCTGCCCGCACCGGAGATGAACTGCTTGACACCGGTCAGGACGTACTCGTCCCCCACCCGCTCGGCGCGGGTGGCCAGCGCGGCCGCATCCGATCCGGCACCCGGTTCGGTGAGGCAGTAGCTGGCAATGGTGTCCATGCCCGCGAGCCTGGGTACCCAGTGCGCACGCTGCTCCTCGGTGCCGTACCGGTCGACCATCCAGGTGCACATGTTGTGGATGGACAGGAAGGCCGCGACGGCCGGATCGGCATAGGCGAGCTGCTCGAAGATCCGCACCCCGTCGAGGCGGCGCAGACCCGATCCACCGACATCCTCGGAGCAGTAGATCGCCCCCATGCCGAGCTGCGCGGCCTCGCGCAGCTCGGCAACCGGGAAGTGGTTGTCGGCATCCCATGTC
Source organism: Gordonia sp. NPDC003376 (assembly GCF_053589235.1). Taxonomy (NCBI): domain Bacteria; kingdom Bacillati; phylum Actinomycetota; class Actinomycetes; order Mycobacteriales; family Gordoniaceae; genus Gordonia; species Gordonia sp. NPDC003376. The sequence continues at coordinate 23,082 of NZ_JBSFRM010000027.1, forward strand.
AGCGCGAACGGCGCCAGTCGTTTGGCCGCGAAGTCGGCGGCGGTCTCGACGATCACCCGTTCGTCGGCGTCGAGTCCGCCGGCCATGCCGCGGTCGGCGAAGGTCGTCATCGTCTGGACGCCTCAGTCCATCGTCGGGATGACGAACTCGGCGCCGTCCTTGATACCCGACGGCCAGCGAGACGTGATGGTCTTGGTCTTGGTGTAGAACTGGATCGACGCCGGACCGTGCTGGTTCAGATCGCCGAAGCCCGACCGCTTCCAGCCACCGAAGGTGTAGTACGCCACCGGGACCGGGATCGGCACGTTCACACCCACCATGCCCACCTCGACCCGTGCGGTGAAGTCACGGGCGGCGTCGCCGTCGCGGGTGAAGATCGCGACACCGTTGCCGTACTGGTGATCCGACGCCAGCGCGAGGGCCTCCTCGTAGTCGGCGGCACGCACGATCGACAGCACCGGGCCGAAGATCTCGTCGGTGTAGATGACCATGTCCTTGGTGACGTGGTCGAACAGGGTCGGGCCGATGAAGAAGCCGTTCGACAGGTCGTCGTCGTCGAAGGTCTGCTCGTCGGCGACGCGCGCACGGCCGTCGATGACCAGTTCGGCACCCTCCTCGACGCCCTTGCCGATGTAGCCCTTCACACGTTCGAGGGCGGCGGCGGTGACCAGCGGGCCGTAGTCGGCCTTGGGATCCAGGCTGTGTCCGACGCGAAGCGCGTTGACCTTGTCGATCAGCTTGGCGCGCAGCCGCTCTGCGGTCTGCTCGCCGACCGGGACGGCCACGCTGATCGCCATGCAGCGCTCGCCGGCGCTGCCGTAACCGGCGCCGATGAGGGCATCGACGGCCTGGTCGAGGTCGGCGTCGGGCAGGATGATCATGTGGTTCTTGGCGCCACCGAAACACTGCGAACGCTTGCCGTTGGACGCCGCGGTCTCGTAGATGTACTGCGCGATGTCGGAGCTGCCGACGAAGCCGAGTGCCTTGACGTCCGGATGGGTCAGCAGCGCGTCGACGGCCTCCTTGTCGCCGTGGACGACCTGGAAGACACCGTCGGGCAGGCCCGCCTCGGTGAACAGTTCGGCCAGGCGCACCGGCACCGACGGGTCGCGCTCGGACGGCTTGAGGATGAAGGCGTTACCGCAGGCCAGGGCCGGTCCGGCCTTCCACAGCGGAATCATGGCGGGGAAGTTGAACGGGGTGATCCCGGCGACGACGCCGAGCGGCTGGCGCACCGAGTGCACGTCGATCCCGCTGCCGGCACCCTCGGTGAACTCGCCCTTGATCAGGTGCGGGATACCGATGGAGAACTCGATCACCTCGATGCCGCGCTGGATGTCGCCGAGCGCGTCGGGATGGGTCTTGCCGTGCTCGAGGGAGAGCAGGGTGGCCAGCTCGTCGGCGTGCTTGTTCACGAGGTCGACGAAGCGCATCATCACCCGGGCCCGGCGCTGCGGATTCCAGGCGGCCCATTCCTTCTGGGCCTCCTTGGCGGTGGCGACCGCGGCGGCGACCTCGGCGGTCGTGGCCAGCGGGACACGTGAGGCGACCGCGCCGGTGCTCGGATTGAAGACGTCTGCGTGCCGGCCCGCGTCGACGGTCACCTTGGCGCCGTTGAGGTAGTGCGGGATGGTCGGAAGGGAAGATGTTGCGCTCACCGCGAGATCACCTGGACTTCTGTCGGAGATTTCCTGACTGACAGAGCTAATACTAGGACATCCAAGTATTTCTGGGAAGGGGCGGATCCCGGCGGAGTGGCCGCTTAGGATACCCTCATTACCGTTTGCCTCGACTTTTCCCTCAAAGGAGCACCACATGGCCGTCGTCATCCTCTACGGCACCGAGACCGGCAACTGCGAACTCGTCGCCGATGCGATCTCCGACGTTCTCGCCGCCGACCACGATCCGTCGATCTACGACATGAGCGAGTTCGCGGTGGAGGATCTCGACCCTGCCGACTTCCTGGTGGTCGTCTGCTCCACCTACGGCGAGGGCGAGCTGCCCACCGGCGCCGAGCCGTTCGTCGACGAACTCGAGAGCGTCGCCCCCGACCTGACCGGCCTGCGGTTCGCCGTCTTCGGACTCGGCGACACCGTCTACGGCGAGACCTTCAACCGCGGCGGCGAGATCATGGCCGAGAAACTCGGCGCACGCGGTGCCACCCAGGTCGGCGAGCACGCCCGCCACGACAACTCGTCGCCGGTCAAGCCCGGCGTGCAGGCCACCGAGTGGACTCGCGGACTGCTCGCGGTGATCGAGACCGCGAACGTCTGAGGGCCTCCCGGGTCAGGGTCTGATCGACACACCGTCCCCGGCCACCCCGGCCGGTCCCGAGCGGACCGCCGGGGCCGGCAGGTGGCCGCAGCGGACCGCCGACTCCTTGGCGAGTTCGACCACCGAACGGATCATCACCGCGAGCACGATCCCGAGGAACAGCGCGGTGGGCACCGACACCTTGAGGTTCTCGCCGAGCAGGATCACGCCGAGCACCATGGCCACAGCAGGTTCCATCACGTTCATCGCGGGGAACGACGTCTGCAGGTCGCCTGCGCCGAAGCCCTTCTGCTGGGCGACGACCGCCGTCGTCGCGACCACCACGAACAGGTACACCTCGGGGTGCAGCAGCATGTGCGCCGGATGATGGATCAGCTGGTAGACGATCGTCTTGACCAGCAACGCGCTGACGCCGAACAGGGTGCCCGCCGCCAGCCCGTAGAACAGCGCCCGATAGTGCGCGCTGGATCGTCGTGCGCACAACACGCACAGCGCCACCAGGGCGATCACGCACGCCACACTGATCCAGATGACCAGGTCGTCGGGCCGTCGCATCGACGGCTCGGGTCTCGCGATCACCAGGAACGTGCCCACACAGATCACGAGCACCCCGCCCCACACCCACTCCCGCGCCGCCGGGTGACGGTGATCGGCCCACGCCTCCAGCGGCAGGGCGAACAACACCGCCAGCACCACCAGCGGTTGCACCAGCAGGATCGAGCCCAGTCCCAGGGCCGCGGCCTGCAGGGCAAAACCGCAGATCGCGATCCCGGCCCCCAGCCACCATCCGCAGGTGATCGCCCCGGACTCGCGGGACGAACGTTGCCGGAGGACGGTTCCCGACGCGATCAGCAACGCCGCGAGAACGGCGAGCAGCGCGGGAACCCAGGAATGCACGCACACCAGGCTAGAACAGAAATCGGTCACACAAGCGCGTCAGGACACCCTGATCTGTGCCGGATTGTTTGGGACCTGGCGATAATCCACCCATGACCCGCACCCTGATCCTTCTGCGTCACGGCAAGTCCGCCTACCCGGCCGGAGTCGGTGATCACCGACGTCCGCTCGCCGACCGCGGTATCCGGGAGACCGCGTTGGCCGGACAGTGGATGTCCGACGAGGGCCTGAGCGTCGACGCAGTGCTGTGCTCGACGGCCACGCGCACCCGCCAGACCCTCGAATGCACCGGCATCACCGCGCCGACCACCTTCCTCGACGACATCTACGGCGGCACGCCGACCGACATCTTCGAATCACTGCGCATCCATGTCCCGGCCGATGCGTCGACGGTCCTCGTCGTCGGACACGAACCGGGAATGCCCGCCACCGCGCTCACCCTCGACCCCGACGGCGACATCCCACGGTTCCCGACGTCGGCGTATGCGGTGGTGACCGTGGGCAGCGAATGGCCCGAGATCGGCCTGGGCCCCGACCCGCAGGCCCAGCTGCTCGGGGTGCGCATCCCCCGCGCCTGATCGCACCCGGAGCGTCGTCCGGGCCGGAGGCTCCCATCCCCGTGCCCCCCCTGTGTGCTCCTGACGGTGTCCCTCATCCCGGTGTCCCCCATCCCGGTGTCCCCCGTTCAGAGGGCATTCGCGGCGGTGTCCCGCGTTCGGGGGTCCGCCGCGCGGGTGACATCTCCGACCTTTCGGTATCGTGGTTTACGATATTTCTTAATTCGATATTCCGTCATCTACGGTGTGCGGTATCGACATGTCGATACCGCGCGATCCCGACTCCTGGAGTACCCCGTGCCGCTCACCGGTCAGCCGAGCCTCGACCAGCCGCTCTACGAGATCAAGGCCAATCTGTTCAAGGCGCTCGCCCATCCCGCGCGCATCCGCGTGCTCGAAGTGCTCAGCACCAACGACGCCCCCACCCCGGTCAGCGAACTGCTGTCGATCATCGACATCGGGCCGACCACCATGTCGCAGCACCTCGCCGTGCTCAAACGCCATCATGTGGTGCGCGGCGAACGCACCGGCAACGCCGTGTTCTACGAGCTGGCGCACCCCAAGATCTCCGAGCTGCTGGTGATCGCCCGCACCTTCCTGGCCGACACCCTGCAGGCCCACCGCGAGCAACTCGACGCCATCTCGTCGCTGCCGCCGGTCACCCGGCCGTGACCCCGACAGCTGCTGCCGGGGTGGCCACGACCGCCCGGCGCCTGCGTCGGCTGCTGCCCGGTCCCGGCGACTACGCGGGTCTGCGGTCGTCGTGGAAGATCGACATCGTCTCCGGCATCACCGTCGGGGTGGTCGCCCTACCGCTCGCACTGGCCTTCGGCATCTCGTCGGGCGTGGGGGCGGCCGCGGGGCTGATCACCGCGGTCGTCGCGGGCCTGGTTGCCGCGATCTTCGGCGGCTCCCACGTGCAGGTGTCGGGTCCCACGGGTGCGATGGCCGTCATCCTGGCACCGATCGTCGCCGATCACGGCCTGGGCAGCATCGCCCTGGTGTCGGTTCTCGCCGGGCTGATCGTGATGATCGCCGGGGTGGTCGGCCTGGGCCGCGCGGTGACCTTCATCCCGTGGCCGGTGATCGAGGGCTTCACCTTGGGTATCGCGGTCATCATCTTCTTGCAGCAGATCCCCGCGGCCTTCGCGTCGGCCACCCCGGCCGGGGAGCGCACCCTGCCCGCGGCGTGGACGGTGATCGTGCACGCCGACTGGGCGGACGCCGCGGCCACTCTCGGAGTGGTCGCCGCGGTGGCCGTGCTCATGGCCGTCCTCCCCCGCATCCACCGCGCCATCCCCGAGTCGCTCACCGCGATCGTGGTGGTCACCCTGGTGGTGCACTTCGCGCATGTCGACGTGGCCAGTATCGGCGAGCTGCCGTCGTCGCTGCCCGCGCCGGCGCTGCCGCATCTCGACCCCGCGGCCCTGCAGTCGTTGCTGGGTGCCGCGCTGGCGATCGCCGCGCTGGCCGCGATCGAGTCGTTGCTGTCGGCGCGGGTGGCCGCGACGATGTCGCCGACCGGCCCGTACGACCCCGACCGTGAACTGACCGGCCAGGGCCTGGCGTCGATGGCGTCGGGTCTGTTCGGCGGCATGCCCGCCACCGGCGCGATCGCGCGCACCGCGGTCAACGTCCGCTCCGGCGCCCGTACCCGGGTGTCGGCGATCGTGCACGCCGTGTTCCTGCTCGGCGTCGTGTACCTGGCCACCGGTCCCGTGGCGACCATCCCGCTCGCCGCGCTCGCCGGGGTTCTGATGGTGACCAGCTTCCGGATGATCTCGGCGTCGACGATCCGCAAGATCCTGCGGTCCACCCGCTCCGACGCGGCGATCTTCGTCCTGACGGCGGTCGTCACGGTGTGCTTCGACCTGATCGAGGCCGTGCAGATCGGCATCGTCGTCGCCGCGTTCTTCGCCCTGCGGCAGGTGGCGCGCCGGTCCAGTGTGACCCGTGAACCACTGCCCGGACCGCCGCAGCCCGGTGACGAGCACATCGCCCTGCTGCGGCTGGACGGGGCGATGTTCTTCGGCGCGGCCGAGCGTATCTCGACGACGATCAGCGAGGGTGCCGACGCGGCCCCGGTGTCGGTGGTGGTGATCCGGATGTCGCACCTGGGGATGCTCGACGCCACCGGTGCGCACACCCTGGCCGAGATCGTCACCGACCTGGAGTCCCGTGGGATCACGGTGATCATCAAGGGGGTGCGGTCCGAGCACCTCACCCTGCTCACCGGAGTGGGAGTGATCGACTCGCTCCGGCACGAGAATCATCTGATGGATTCACTCGACGATGCCGTCGCGCACGCCCGCAGGCATGTGGCCCTCGCCGCCCGACCGGACTCGTCAGGCTAGGATTTGTCCATCCTGCCCGGCGATCCGGGCGCGGCCATCGGGAGCACACCGACCTGAACGGCCGGGTGTCACCGACCGAAAGGAACAGAAGCATGCGGTTGTCCGTCGCGGAGCGACGCCGACTGACCATCGAGGCCACGCTGCGGGTGATCGCGACCGAAGGCGTCGAGCATGCGACCACCCGGCGGATCGCCGAAGAGGCCGGCGTCCCCCAATCCGGTCTGTTCTACGCCTTCGACAACCGTGACGAGCTGCTCGCCGCCGTGGTCGAGCACGGGATCAACGAGGAGTTGGCCGCACTCACCGCCCGCGTCGAGGCGCTCGAGGCGCAAGGAGCGATCGACGACCTGCGTCCGGAGGACGTGGCCCGGGCCGGGATCGAGGCCTTCGCCACCGACGTCGTCGAGAACCCCACCCGCGAGTACGCGCTGCTGTCGCTGGGCCTGTTCGCCCGCCGGACGCCCGGCCTGGAGCCGCTGGCCATGCACCTCTACAAGGGCTACAACGAGCTGGTCATCCGGATGCTGCACGAGTTCGCCAGGATCGGCGGCTTCCGCTGGTCGGCGCCGGCCGAGGAGATCGCCCCGACCGTCATCGCCGTGACCGACGGCCTGACCATGGGCTACGTGATGACCGCGGACAAGGCCTCGATGGATCGCACCATCGACGCCTTCGTGCGGATGATCAGCACCTACGTCGAACGCTGATCAAGCGTCGGCCGCATCCCCACACGATGATCCAGCCCGCGGCCGCATCCACCACCGATGATCAAGCGCCGGCCGCATCCCCGAACGATGATTGAGCCGGGACCGAGCAACGCGAGGACCCGAGTCGAAATCCCCGCAACCCACGCAGAGTGGTGACACCCCCGACGCGGTCACGTACCCGACATCGGCCGACAGGGGATTCGACACGTCTCGGATCGTGCCACTCACCCGCCCAGTACCGGTGCCACGGGTACGCAGGGCACAGGTCGTGGGTGCGCCGGGTCGAGTGCGTTGAGGACCATGGCCGACGACCGCCGGTTGGCCACGATCGACATGTGGTCGGAGTGGTCGATCGGGCAGCCGTCCTGGACCACGATGTTGCGTACCGACGTTCCCGGCGGACCGGCCAGGATACCGACGTCGTACGGGGTGACGATCTCGTCGTCACGGGTCACGATGTTGGTGTACTGCACACCCGACAGGTAGGGCGTCGGTTCGCGGACCGCGCGATTGAAATCCAGATCTGCGGGCGGTGCAACACAATCCGGGCATGCCGGCCGGGTGGGTTGCGGAAGTCCCAGCAGGGTACGGAATTCCGCGATCGCCCCGCCGCGGGCGTCATCGTCGTCGGGACCCTGCCGCCAGTATGGCGCCAGTGACACGTAGTGGGCGACGTGCCCGCGTCCACCGAGGTATTTCAGCCAGTACGTGGGGATCTCGGTGCCCTGCGAGTGTCCGACGATGTCGACCTGATCGCTGCCGGTGGCGGCACGGACGTGGTCGATGAATTCCTTGAGCTGCCAGGCACTGTCGGGTTTGGGGCCGAGACCGCCGAGCACCGACACCGGCCACACGTCGCCCAGCGCCCCATAGGTGGGGGCATAGACGCAGTAGCCGGCATTGGCGAGGACTGGGGCGAGGGTGCCCCAGTTGGTCTGGCGCCCACCCCCACTGCCGTGGACGAGGATCACCGGCCGCGGATGCTCCCGACTCGGGCGGCAGTCGAAGTCGTTGGTCCCGGGCAGTGAGCCGCCGGGGTGGGCCAACTCGGCCTGGATGCCGGACAAGAAGGAATAGGTGACCGGTTGCGGGGCGGCGTTCGCGCGTGCCGGGGTGGCACTCAGCGCGGCCACCACGGCGATCAACGCGATACCGAACCATCGGGTCATGACGTGGCCTCCCTGTTCTGCTCGTCTACCCTGTTCTGCCCGTCTGCCGGAACCAGGTCGAGGCGCACGCCGAGGAGCCGGATCGGGCGTCCCTGCTCGAACTTCGTCAGCAGACGGGCGACCTCCGGGACGACGGCGTCGCGGTCGGTGGTCGGGGCGGTGAGCTTCTTCGACTTGGTGCGGGTGTAGAACGTCGAGGTGCGCACGGTGACGGCGACCCGGAACGCCACACGCCCTTCGGCACGGACCTGTTCGAGGAGTTCATCGGTGAGTTCGGTTGCGGCTGTCGCAGTCTGATCGGGATCGGTGAGGTCGGCCGGAAAGGTCCGGGATTTGGAGTGCGACTTGGCCTCCCACTCCTCGACGGTGATGGTGGCGTCACCGCCACCACGGCACAGCACATACAACCAGTTGCCCTGGTGCGGCCCGAACCGCTCGATCAGGGCCTCGCGGGGTGTGGCGATGAGTTCGTCGACGCTGCCGATGCCCATGTCGGTGAGTTTGTCGGCGGTGCGCGGTCCGACGCTCCACAGATCGATGGGTGGCGCCGCGCCCATCAGCGGAATCCAGTTGCGGGCGTCGAGCAGGAACACCTTGGGCGGCAGGTCGAGGGCCAGGCCCGATGCAACACCGGTGACATCGCGTTTGGCGAACCCGGTGGCCATCTTGGCGCGCTGCTTGTTGTCGGAGATCCCGACCCGACTCGCCAGGCCGCACCGCTCCGCGACGGCCGCCCGGATGCCGGTGGCGATCTGCAGGATCTGTGTGTCGCCGATCTGGTCCGGCGCCGCGCCGTCTGCCCGGCCGGACGCGTCCAGGTCACCCACACCGGCGTACGCCTCGTCCCAGCCCCACACCTCCACCGGATGTCCGAAGCCGCGCAAGGTGTCCATGACCTGTGCCGACGCCGCGTCATAGGCGGGCATGTCGAGCGGGAGGTACACGGCGTCGGGCAGTTTGCGGTAGGCACTGCGCAGCGGCATCCCCGCGCGCACACCTTGTGCGCGGGCCTCATACGACGCACAGGTGACCACCTTGCGCGCCTCGGTGGGATCTCCGTTGCCGCCGACGATCACCGGCTCGCCGACGAGGTCCGGACTGCGCAGACGTTCCACCGCAACCTGGAACTGGTCGAGGTCGATGTGCAGCAGCCACCGGTATCGGTGTGGGCTGAGCTCGCTCACATCGGCCAGGATACGTCGAGGGCCCGACACCGGTGCCGAACCACCACGCTGGTTCGGCGGATTCGGGAGACATGCCCTAATACAGTTCCGGCCGGCGGTCGGCGAGATAGGTGTGCCCGGCCCTCGAGCGGTCCAGTTCGGCGCGATCGCAGCTGCCGTACAGCACTTCCTCGTCGCGGTCGCCCTGCACCATCACGGTGCCGTCGGGTCCGACGAGTTCACTGAGCCCACCGTAGGCGAGATCGGCTTCGGCACCGACATGGTTGGCATAGGCGAGGAACACCTGATTCTCGAGTGCCCGGGCGGGCAACAGGATTCGCTGCACCTCGTCGTAGGCCGGCATGTTGGCGGTCGGTACGCACACCACATCGGCGCCACGCACCGCGAGGCTGCGCACCATCTCCGGGAACTCCACCTCGTAGCAGGTGAGCAGCCCGAGAGGCCAGCCCCCGAACTCGACGACGGGCGGCGGTCGTGTGCCGGCGGTGACGGCACGGGCGTCGATGTCACCGAACAGGTGCGTCTTGTGGTGGGTGGCCAGGTGGTGCCCGCCGGCATCGACGAGCCTGATCGCGTTGTACACCGACCCTTCCGAACCGTCGGCATCCTCCCCATCCGCCGGGCGGTCGAGCTCCGCGCACCCGTACAGCACGGCGACGCCGTACCAGGTGCACAGTTGGGCCACCCGCGTCGCGATCGGCCCGGCCGCGGTATCGGCGCGGGCCCGCGCCTGCGCGGCGTCGAGGTGGTAGCCGCACACGAACATCTCCGGGGTGATCAGCACATCCGCACGTCCGGCGACCTCGACGAGCACCGATTCGAGACGGGAGAGGTTGTGCTCCACCACATCTGCGTCAGAGATCGTCGGATCGTCGATCGGTGCGCACTGCCACAACGCCAGTCGCAGCGAGTCGGTGTGCGAGTTCATCTACCCGCCCTCACTTCCCGATGTCGATGGGACCGAGCCGGTCGTAGACGTCGCCAGGACCCGGATTGTCGGGGTGGGTGTGCCCGCCGAGGTGCGTCATCACTCCCCACACGGCATTCAGTCCGGTCTGCACGGCACCCTCCACCCAGGCGGGCATGAACGAGACGTCGTCACCGGCGATGAAGATCCCCTGTTCGTCGGACGGGAGGGTGTGCTGATCGTGGAAGTGCCCGTACATGCGCGTGTTGTAGCGGTAGTGCCCGGGCAGGGCGCCCTTGAAGGCGCCCAGGAAGTGGGGGTCGTCCTCCCAGGAGACGGTGATCGGGCGTCCGACGATGTGCTGGGCGATGTCGAGGTCGGGGTAGATCTTGCGTAGCGCCGAGAGTGCCAGTTCCACACGGCGTTCCACCGCGTGCGGCAGCACCTTGAGCGAGTCGCTCATCCACGTGTACGAGAGACAGATGACGCCGGGCCGGTCCGGGCCGTTGTCGAAGAGGTAGGTGCCGCGGGTGAGACGGTCGGTCAGTGTCATGCTGAGCACGTCGCGGCCGGTCACCGGGTGCCGGTCAGTCCAGAACGGACGGTCGACCATGACGAAGGTCTTGGACGACTGCATATAGCGGGTTCGGTCGAGCGCCATCCACAGATCCTGGCTGAACAATGCTTCGTCACAATCGATCTCGGTGGACAGCAGCCACGCCTGGCAGGTGGCGATCACCGCGGGGAACTCGCGGGTGTCGCCCCAGCGGTCGGTGACCTCGATCCGGTTGGGGCCGATCCGGCGCAGGGATCTGACTCCGGCACGCGGCGCCCCGTGATGCAGCGACGACAGACTGGTTCCGACCGGCCAGTGCGTGATCTGTTGTGGCGCATGGGTCCACAACCGGCGTGGCACCTGTTCGGCACCGCCGACGACGAGGTGCTGGTCGGTGTCGCAGTTGGTGAGCACCACTCGCAGGATCTCCAGCATCGAGTTGCCGAAGTCCGAATCCCACCCGCCGGTGCCGAATCCGACCTGCCCGAACAGCTCCCGGTGCCGGAAGGTGAGGGAACCGAATTCGGTTGAGGTGGAGAGGAAATCGTAGAAGCTGCGATCGTCCCACTGTGAGACCAGGGCATTCCAGCGCCGTTTGAGTTCGGCGACGTCCCGGGTGGCGATGGCCTGCTGCAACCCCGAGAACCCGGCGATGCGTTCGAGAGCGGAGTCCCAGGCCTCGGAGATCTCGCGGTAGACCGGCGGCAGGTCGTCGAGGGTCCGCGCGTACAGCGTCTGACCACCGATGTCGATGACGGTGCTGCCCGCGGCCTCCGTGAGCGGATTCGGGAACGGGGCGTAGCGCAGCCCGAAGGTGTCGACGTAGTGGAAGAACGTGCGCGACGAGATCGGGAACCGCATGCCGCCGAGTTCGGCGATCTCCGGTTCGCCCTCGACGAACGGTTCCGACCGCAGCCGTCCACCGATCCGGTCGGCCTCGTACACCACCGGCTTCAGACCCATCCGCATCAACTCGTAAGCGGCAGTCATCCCGGCCATCCCGGCGCCGATGATCGCGACCTCGGTGCCCAGCGCGTCGTCGGGGACGGCACCCAGGCCGGCCGGGTGGGTCAGCCAGTCGTCGTAGGCGAACGGGAAGTCGGGGCCGAAGATCGTGATCGGCGCGTCGGGCTCCATCTCCCGAGCCTAGGGCCTCGCGGCCGGTCGCGACGGGTCGTGATGCGGATCACGTCACCGGCGGGAACCGCCCGGGGCCCGGAAGCGACCACTCTTCTCGACAGCCCTTTCGAGGAAAGCAGGATCGACGACGTGGTCACAGCCCCGCCGACCGACGACACCCCCGCTGCGGACATCCCCGCAGCGGATGCCCCGGCCTCCGGACGACAGCGAGGTGCCGCCGAGCGCTGGCGTCCACTGCTGCTGCGCTGGCATTTCTACGCAGGCATCCTGATCGGCCCGTTCCTGCTGATCGCGACCATCACCGGCCTGCTGTACGTGTTGATCCCGCAGATCGACCGGGCGGTCTACGCCCACGAGCTCACCGTCGACCATGTCGGGTCGGCGACGTCGCCGCTCGGCGACCAGGTGGCCGCCGCACGTGCCGCCCATCCCGAGGGCACGATCGCCTCGGTGACCCCCGCCCCGCGCGCCGGGGACACCACGCGGGTGGTGCTCTCCGTCGACGACGTGCCGCAGGACCGCTCCCGGACGGTGTTCGTCGACCCCTACACCGGCGAGGTGCGGGGTGCTCTGACCACCTACGGCGACTGGTTGCCGGTGCGGGCGTGGTTCGATGACCTGCACCGCAACCTCCACCTCGGCGAGGTCGGCCGCAACTACAGCGAGATCGCGGCGAGCTGGTTGTGGGTGGTGGCGCTCGGTGGTCTGGTGCTGTGGATCGGGTACCGGCGCCGCACACACAAGGCCGATCGCCTGCTCCTCCCCGACCGTGACGCACCGAAGCGTCGCCGCACGCTGAGCTGGCATGGCGCGGTGGGTGTGTGGATCATCGCCGGTCTGCTGGTGTTGTCGGCGTCGGGTCTGAGCTGGTCACGCTATGCCGGGGAGAGCATCTCGGAGTTGCGGACGGCGATGTCGTGGACCTCGCCGTCGGTGTCGACGTCGGCCGGCGCCGGTTCCGGTGAGCACGCCGGCATGGCGGGCATGGCGGGCATGGCGGGCATGGACGGGATGGATGGCATGTCCGCCCCGGCGGCGCCCACGGTGACCGACGCCGACTACACGCGGGTGCTGCAGACCGCCGACGCCGCCGGACTGGTCGGCCCGCTGGTGATCACCCCACCGGCGACGACCGATGCTGCCTGGTCGGTGGCGGAGAATGCGCGCGGCTATCCGAGCCACTACGACGCGATCGCGGTGGATGCGCAGACGTTCGCGGTGACCGACCGGGCGGACTTCGCGCAGTGGCCGCTCGCCGCGAAACTCACCAAGTGGGCGATCAGTGCCCACATGGGCCTGTTCGGGATCATCAACCAGATCGTCCTGATCCTGTTGGCGATCGGTCTGCTGACCGTGATCGTCCGCGGCTACCTGATGTGGTGGCGGCGCCGGCCCGCGGGCGGTGGTCGGCCGAAGGCCCCCGGACGTGGCGCGCTGGGTTCGCTGCACCCGGCCGAGGCGGTGGTGCTGATCGCCGCGGTCGCGGTGATCGGTTGGTATGTGCCGTGGTTCGGTATCCCGCTGGCCCTGTTCGTCATGGTCGATACGGTGCGGGGCATCGCGACTTCACGTCGGGTCGAGGCCGGGAGCGGCAGCCGGTGATCGACGGTCTCCTGCTCCGCTGGGTCGTCACGATCCTGTTCGGGCTCGCCGCCGCCCAATGCCTGTATCTCATCGTGGTGCGGTCGATGCCGTGGCGCTCGTACGTCGGGCATGCACTGCATCTGATCATGTCGGTGGCGATGCTGGTGATGGCGTGGCCGTTCAGCATGGACTGGCCGACCACCGGCCCCATGGCATTCTTCATCCTGGCCGCGGTGTGGTTCCTGGCGAGTCTGGTGTTCCCCGGCTCGGTCCGGAACTCCGACGAATGTGGGTGCGTCCCGCCGGCGACATCGGGGTTCGGGCGCGCCGCCGCGGTCTATCACGCAGCCATGATGGGTGCGATGGCGTGGATGTATGCCGTGATGAACGGCGGGTTGCTGCCCGGCCACGATTCGACCATCACCCATCAGGCGGGCCCGATGGTGGCACCAGGAATCGTTCTGGTGCATGATCATTCGGATCATGGTGGTGGTGACATGCCCGGTATGACCGACATGCACATGGTCGCCCAACCCGGCTATGTGACGCCGGTGAACTGGGTCCTCGCCATCGGCTTCGCACTCGCCACCGTGGTGTGGCTGTACCTGTATCTCGATCGTCGCCGCAGGCCCGGCGCCCCCGACGACGTGCTGTCCTTTGCCGGCGACCTGTGTCAGGTGTTCATGGCGGCGGGGATGTCGATCATGTTCTTCGTGATGGTGGTGTAGCGACGGGGCGGTAGGCGGCGACGGTCGGCACCATTCACGGTACGGTGACCAACACCTCACCGGTCACCACGTTGCGCCACACCACAATCCGCCCCGGATACAGCGTCGGCACCCAGATCCCCACATGCTTGAACTGATGACACGGAACACACAACGGGATCAGATTCTCGGCAATCGTCCACCCACCCGAACGAGGATCGACATGATCGAACGGCACCACATGATCGAGCTGACATTCCTCGGCCACCCGATTACAACACGGCGCACGACAACGCCGATCGGTCAGCAAGACCTGACGCCGTAACGGCTCACCCGGCTGATAGACCAACGCCCCCGGCGGCGGAACCGCCAACCCACCATGCCCAGCCGGATCTACCGGCGAAAGATGTTCGATCTCCACCACATTCGGCGGCCGAGACCGCACCACCAACCGCCCCGCAGCCACCAGGTGCCCCGGCGCCACCGTCCCCGCCCGACGCGGCCGACCCTTCCGAACCCCCTGAGCGACAACCACACCAGAAGCACGATCGAACCGCGCCTCCCGATACAAACCCTGCCACGTGCCATCCGCTGCGATCGTGCGCGCCAGATCCGGATCGATCACCCCATACCCCGGGATGAACGGCACCATCTCCCCCACCACACCCGCCAAGGTCGGCGCATCCACCACTACCTCGACCACCGCCCGCACCGGAGCCACCACGAGTTCGGTCGACCGCACAGGCGAATCGGCATCGGTATCGGCATCTATGTCGGTGTCGGTGGCGGCGTCCGAGCCCGTGCCCGGATCTCCGCCCGGATCAGTACCGGCATCCGGCCGCACCGTCGTCGGACACCCCGGATCACCACACCCACACACCAACCGGCCTTCACCACGCACCAACGCCGTCAACGCCGCAACCCGACGCTGACCCGGCAACCGCGGATCACCCGGACACAACCCCGACACCAACCCCGCAATCCGATCCTCGAGCACCACCGCATCCTGCACCGGAACCATCGCATCGATCGTCGACTGACCATGGCATTCCTTACGGATACGCACATCCTGCTGCTTCTCGAACTCGCGACGCCGCTCGGCCGCACCCGCAGGATCCAGCGAGATCAGCAGCTTCTCCAACTCCTCCCGCAACCCCGACCCGGTGATCGCCGTCACCGCCAACCCGAGCGCGACCTCGACGGCCTCGGCCAGATCGGCCTCGTCATCGAGTGAGACCAGCGCCTCGGCAACGATCCGGGCCTTGTGCTCGGAGAGCACACCCTCGACAAACGCCGACCGCACCCGCGGCAGACCATCGAGCATGCCGCCCAACGAGATCCACCGACCCGCGGTGGTGACCGGCACCTCGAACCGCAACGCGACCGCCCGCAACGCCGCCTTCTGCGGCAGCTCGGCCACATTCAGGCCGTCACACAGCTCCATCACCTGCGCATAGGTCTGCCGCGCCAACGCCGTCGCCGCCAGGATCTTGCGCGCCCCGGCCTGCCGTTCCAACCGCATCGCGGACTGCCCCGCCCGCACCAACCCGGAAGCATCGGCCTGCGCGATACGCGTCAGGTCGCCCTCCGGGTCGGCGTAATCGAACATGCTTTCACACTAGCGGCGGGTACCGACAAAACCGCCAGACCGCACACCCGGCGCCGGTGGAGGTCCGGAGTGCAAGGGATACTTGTCGCTCGGAAGACCCCGCTCGAGGCGACCGGGGACGAGGAGCAGGAGGCAGGACGATGGAGCACGTGCCCGACTCGGTGACACCGCTGTGGGCCACGGCCGGGGCGTTGATCGTGGTCTTGCTCCTCGCGTGGATCTTCAGCGCCATCGCCCGCTGGCTGCTCCGCGGACGCGCCACCCTCGACGGCACCACCGCGATCGTGTTGTCCATCGTCGGCAGCGCGCTGGGACTGTTCATCGCCGGCGCCATCGACCCGCGGCTGCGGATCTGGAGTCCGCTGCCGGTGATCGTCGCGCTCCTCGGATCGATCCTGGTGATCGCCGTGTACGGGGCGATCGCCACGCACCTGCAGCGCGACCTGCGGATGAGCATCCCCGAGCTGATCGCGGCGGGCGAGTCGGCACAGGTGGAGTTCAAGTCGTCGGCCCGCATCAACATGCGGACCGGGGCCAAGGATCCCAAGATGGAGCAGGTGATCGTCAAGACGGTGTCGGCATTCCTCAACGCCGACGGCGGAACACTGCTGATCGGCGTCGACGACGCCGGTACGCCACTCGGACTCGATGCCGACTACGCCACGCTCAAGACACCCGACGCCGACCGCTTCGAGTTGTGGCTGCGTGACCTGCTGACCACGGCGCTGGGGCAGACCGCCGCAGCGGCCGTGGAGGTGTCGGTGGAGGATGTCGAGGCGATCCCGACCGCCGAAACCCCCGACAACCCCGGAAGCCCCGACTCCCCGACAACGCGGCCGGTCTGCCGTGTGGTCGCCGGACCGTCGCCGCGACCGGTGTACCTGCGGCCCGGCAGGAACACCCCGCCCGAGTTCTGGCTGCGTACCGGCAACTCGTCGCGACAGCTCGGCGTGGACCAGGCCAGCGAGTACATCGCCCACCGGTGGCCGATCGGTGCGGGCGCGGCCCTGGCCGCACAGGCCCGGGCCGCGGTGCGGCTCTCGGCCGGTGGCCAGATGTGAGCCGACGGACCGGCGTTCACCCGCCCGACCTCGCGGCACCGGCGATATTGCTGATCATCCCGGTGAAGATGATCCCGTGGAACGGCAGTAAAGAGTACCAGTAGGCTTGCCCGGCAAGGCCTTTCGGAAAGAAGACGGCTCGCTGACGCAGCCTGGTGTGCTGTTCGTCGGCGGCTTCGAGATGCCATTCGAGCCAAGCACCGCCGGGTGTGCGCATCTCCGCACGCAGTCGCAGCAGGTGCGGGCGTTCGATGCGTTCGACTCGCCAGAAGTCGAGGGCGTCGCCGGTGTTCAGACGCTGCGGGTGTCGACGACCGCGCGTCAGTCCGACGCCCCCGGTCAACCGATCGAGCCAGCCCCGTATGGTCCACGCCAGCGGAAACGAGTACCAGCCGTTCTCCCCGCCGATCCCTTCGACGACCTTCCACACCAGGTCGATCGGAGCATCGCAGACGATGCTGCGGGTGTCGGTGTGCACGATGTTGCCCGCCCAGTCCGGGTCCGACGGCAGCGGATCGGCCGGCGCGCCCACGGGAGAGGCGTTCGCCCAGGTGGTCTCGACGTCGCCGTTCTCGATCCGGGCCAGGGCCAGGGCCACGGCGTCGCGGTATCCGGTCGTCCCGCCCGGCGGTGGCGGGATGACGGCGTCGATGTCGTGTTCGGTGGTCACGGCATCGGTGCTGAGGGACTCGATCAGGGCCCGCCCCAGGGCGGGCGGAATCGGGGTGACCAACCCGATCCACAGACCCGCGAGTTTCGGTGTGAGAACCGGCAGGACGAGTATCCGGCGTGGGTGCAGGCCTGCCACATCGGCGTAGATCTGCATCATCTCGCCGTAGCGCAGGACGTCCGGGCCACCGATGTCGTAGGTGCGATTGCACTCCAGCGGCGCGGTGGCGGCGGCGAGCAGGTAGTGGAGCACGTCGCGCACCGCGATCGGCTGGATGTGGTTGTCGACCCACCGCGGTGTGGTCATCAGTGGCAGTCGGTTCGTCAGGTGCCGGATCATCTCGAACGATGCCGACCCCGATCCGATGACCACCCCGGCCTGCAACGCCACCGTCGGCACCCCGGAGCCGATCAGGATCTCGCCGACCTGGCGTCGGGAGCGCAGGTGCATCGACAACCGGTCGGACTGCTCGTGGAGGCCGCCGAGGTAGACGATGCGTCCGACCCCGGCCTTGCGCGCGGCTTCGGCGAGGTTCTCGGCCGCCCGGCGTTCCGCGTCGATGAACGCCCCGCGCCCCATCGAGTGCACGAGATAGTAGACGACGTCGACGTCACGGCAGGCCGCGTCGAGCGACTCCGGGTCGGTGAGGTCTCCGCGGACGACGTCGACGTCGGCCGTCCACGGCACGTCACTGATCTTGTCGGGGTTGCGGGCGAGGGCCCGCACCCGGTGCCCGGCGGCGACGAGACGCGGGGTCAGCCGGCCACCGATGTAGCCGGTGGCGCCGGTGACGAGGATTCGCAGCGGGTTGTCGGTGGGAGTGGTGTCTGTCACGGTATCTCCTGGCCGTGCGGACGTGCCGATGCCAGGGCCCCGGGGAGATCTCGCCCGTGGGGGTCGACAGGCCGACTGGATGGCACGCGCCGCGTGGACGATTCGTCTCTTCGGTGCACACCTGGGTGTTCGTCGCCGACGAGGGCTCGGATGGGCGTGCCGGTCTTCCACAGCGTGCCGGACCACCGCCGGGACTCCCACGACGGCGCGGGGTCGGGCTGCGCCGACGGTGGGCGGCCGATCCGGTTACATTGGTCGGGCACACCACGACGCTTTCTCGACCGGCATCGCCGGAGGACTGCCGTCCCCGACCGGTACAGGAGAGCGAGACGTGGCACCCATCGATGGCGTCGACGAGCCGGCGACGATCCCGCCTCACTCCCCGGCCAGATGATCAGCCCCCATTTCGTCTGGCTCGGTGCGGCGATCTCGCTGATCGGCAGCCTCCGCTATGCGGTGCTCACCCTGCGCGGCAAGGTCATGCCCAACCGCGTGACGTGGTTCCTGTGGGCATTCGCCCCGCTGATCGGATTCGCCGCCCAGATCGCCGACGGCGTCGGCCTCCCCGCGGTGTTCCTGCTCGCCGTCGGACTGGGACCGGCGCTGATCCTGATCGCGTCGTTCGCCGCGCGGTCGGGGTACTGGAAGATCGGACCGTTCGACCTGCTCTGCGGCGGCGCCTCGGTGATCGCCCTGGTCCTGTGGCTGACGTTCGACGATCCGTTGCTCGCGGTGATCGCGGCGTCGACCGCCGACCTGCTGGCGGGTCTGCCGACCATGCGCAAGGCGTGGATCAGCCCCGAGACCGAGCGGCCCGTCGTGTTCCTCGCCGGCATCGTCAACGGCCTGATCACCCTGCTGAGCCTGCAGGTCTGGGAACCCATCACCGTCATCTTCCCGGTCCAGATCACCCTGATGGGGCTCACCTGCGCCACCATCATCCTGGTGCGCGGGCGCGTCGCAGGCGGTGATCCGACAGTTCGACCGCTCGACACCGTCGATCAGGCCGATGGCTGATCGAGGACCGATCCCGTCCGCAATCGGCGACATCCTGGGTTGACGGCATCACCAGCACCGACACCCAGGGAAGGAACCATCATGGACTGGACACTCGAGGTCGCCATGCTCCCGGTCACCGATGTGGACCGCGCCAAGGATTTCTACACCCGCATCGGCTTCCGTCCCGATCACGACCACACCGTCTCCGACGAGGTTCGCTTCGTCCAGATGACCCCGCCGGGATCGGGCTGCTCGATCGCCTTCGGCACGGGCATCGTCGACGGCGCACCCCCCACCACCGGCGTGCACATGCTGTGCGTCTCCGACATCCACGCAGCCCGCAGCCAGCTCCTCGACGCCGGGGTGGAGGTCGGCGACGTCGACGTCCAGCCCTGGGGACAATTCGTCTACTTCGCCGATCCGGACGGCAACCGCTGGAACGTGCAGTATCTGCCGTATCGGTACGAGCAGTGACCGCTGCCGACACCGATCGGTTCAGCGTGCACTGCGGAACCATCCGCGAGCCCGGGGCCGATCCCCGGACGTGATCATCGCCGGGACCCGGTGCAGGCTCGGCCACGCGTCACGGGGTAGACCCGGGGCGCCGATCGCGGCGAACACCGCGCCGGGTTGCACCGACACACCCGGCCGCAGGTCGACGGCGGCCAGCACCCCGTCGACCGGGGATGCCAGCGTCAGCACACCCTGCGCCACCCTGATACGGGCCAGCGGCTGACCGGTGCGCACGGACTGCCCTGTGGCACAGAGTAGTTCCTCGACAATCGCCCCGGCCTCGACGAGCGGCGCGGTGATCCGATGCCCGACCGGCGCGGGGTGTGCGGACGCCGCGACCGGCAGGGCGATCGACGCCGCGGTGGGTACACGCGGCGACTCGACGGGCGGCGGCGGGGGCGGGGATCCCACGGGTACCGGCGACACCAGACCGCCCTGCGCGACAACCGTTCTCGGATCGTCGTACTGCACCACCCGGCCGATCCCGGCCAGCGCCGAGGCCACCGCGGGGATCGCGCTCGTCCCGCCGATCGGGAACAGGACCGGTTCGCCGTCCACGTCGGTGAGTGCATCGGTGACCACGTCGACGATCCGGGTGACGATGGGTGCGACCATCTCCTCGAACTCGCGACGGGTCAGCAGCAGCGACCGGTCGACGCCGGGGAGCGCCACCGACGTCTGCGCCGTCTCCGACAGTGCCTCCTTGGCGGCGCGGACACCCTCCGCGAGGGCGATCTCCCGCCCCGCCG
This sequence comes from Gordonia sp. NPDC003376, assembly GCF_053589235.1. Lineage (NCBI taxonomy): Bacteria > Bacillati > Actinomycetota > Actinomycetes > Mycobacteriales > Gordoniaceae > Gordonia > Gordonia sp. NPDC003376. The sequence continues at coordinate 43,553 of NZ_JBSFRM010000027.1, forward strand.
TCCGGATCTGTTCGGGCAGAGCAGGATCGAGATGTTCAGCCTCCTCGAGCACCCAGTCCATCATGCGGCCGTCGATGTCGCGGCCGGCCACCGCGGCCCGCCCACTGTCGGTGACGACGACACCGCCGGCGGTGTCGGCACGTAGCACACCGACGTCACAGCTGTCGGCACCGATGTCGACCACACACGCCGGCCTGTCCACCGCGACCTCGGTCCCCCGATACGCGTGGTACCACGCGGCGGCGAGGGATTGGGGGACGAGCCGGATCCTCTCGCGCCGGACACCCGCCCGCTCGGCCGCGGCCCGCAACACACCGGTGCGCCGTCCGGCCCACATGTCGGGATGGGTGAGGATCACCGTGCCGAAGGTGTCCCCCGCCGCACCCACCGCAGCCCGTTGCACGTGGGCGAACACCGCGGCGAGCACGTCGACGACGGCCCAGTACCGGTCGCCGAGTTCGATGTCGGACTCGGCGATCCGTGATCGCGGCGACTCCTCGACCGCGTCCGGACGGCGGTCCCGATGGCGCAGCGCATCCTCGCCGACCACGAGCGTCTCCCCGTCCGCGAACACCGCGGTCGGCATGGTCGGTCCGGTTCGGCCCAGTTGCACGGGGGTCGGCGCGTCGCTGCCGACCCGATAGGCCGCGGCGACGCCGGTGGCACCGAGGTCGATGCACAGCGCCGGCCTGCGCTCGGAGTCCATCGCCTCACTCTGCGTCATCCCACCGGACGCCGCAACACCGTGATGATGTTCTTGCGCACCGTGTCGACGGTGCCGATCCGGGCACGCACGTCGGCCGCGGTCTGCTTGCGTTCCTCGGCGGACTTCTTGGACTCCGCAGCGGCGTCGTTGATGATCCTCGCCGACTCGGCGAGGGACTTCTCCAGGACGGCGTCGTAGGCGATCCGCAGGTCACCGGCGGCCTGCGCGTTGAGCGCCTTGAGCTGAGAGCGGACGTCGCCCTTCATGTCGTTGACCGCCTTGGTCAGCCACTTGCGGTGGTTCTCCTTGCCTGCGCGGGCCGCGCGGAACCCGAGGACCACGCCCGCCCACACCGGGAAGGCGACCATCCCGACACCGGGGATCAGCGCCAGCGGGCCGCCGGAGGCCATCACGCTGAACAGCACCGGGTCGAGCAGGTTCTTCCACGGCGAGACCTTCTTCTCACCGCGCAGTTGCAGGTCGTCGGTGGCCTCGGCGAGACCGTCGAGGACCGACGAGCGCAGTTCGGTGTCGGCGAAGAGGTCGTCGGCGATGTCGGCGATCCCGTCGACGTAGGCCTGCCCGACCCGCCGGGCCACCACCTCGAGGTCCACCACCATCTGCCCGACCAACTGCTGCGAGGCCCGCGGCACGGCATAGAAGTGCAGCCGGTCGATCTGGGCGATCCAGCGGTCCTGGAGAACGTCGAACTCCTCGCGCAGCATGTCGTCGGCGCGCACCGACAGCGCGGCCAGATCCTGCTGCAGCCTCGTCGTCCACTCGCGTTTGTGGTCCTTGAGCGCGGTGAGACGCCTGCGTTCGGCCTCGATGTCGGCGGCCACCTCGGGTGCGGCGCGTGCCGTCTGCAGTTCGACGAGCAGCCTGGTGCGGACGGTGTCGAGCCCGGTGAACGCGACCTGCAGCGCGTTGCGTTCCGGTGCGGCAGATGTGCTGCGCACCAACGGTTTCAGCGCGGCGACGAGATCGGGGATGCCCGACGCCGCGAGTGCTCGTGCCGCGCGGTCGGGGTCGGTGATCCCGGCGGCCTGCCCGGCGATGCGGGTGGACACCCCGATGATCGGCGCGTGTGCGAAGCGGGGTGCGTGCCGGGCGATCAGATCACGGTTCTCGGTGACGATCGCACGCCACTGGCGCATCACGAGGTCGGTCTTGGTGACCACGATGACCACCGCCGACAATTCCGCACCCAACCGGGACAGGAAGTCCAGCTCGGGGGCGCTCAACGGTGCGGTCGCATCGCACACCATCACCAGCACCCCCGCACCGCGGACCGCGGCGACCGCGGATGCGGCGTGTTCGGGGACGAGCGATCCGGCACCCGGGGTGTCGACGATGACCGTTTCCGGCAGCAACGCCGAGTCGATCCCCACCCGCGCGGACACCACCGGCAGCGCCGACTCGTCGGCCTCGCCCACGCCCGGACCGTCGACGGTCACCCAGTCGGCGAGGTCGGCGGCGTCGATGCGTCGTGTTTCGCCGGGGAACTCGATGTCGGCGGCTCCGACCGGCAGTTCGTCGGTGGCCGGGACGAAACGCACGTGCACGCTGGTGGCCAGCTCGACGTCGACCGGCGCCAGGCCCGGCTGCCCGACAAGTGCGTTGACCAGGGAACTCTTGCCTCGGCTGACCTCGCCGACCACCACCACTCCCCCGTCCGGCGGCGGCAGGGCGCGCACGCGTTCGGCGCGGTCGGCAACCTCGATCTCGCCGTGTTTGCGCAAGAGGGTGAGTGCCGACTTCAGGACGGCGTCCGCGCTGTCGGCTGCGGGCTTCTTCGCGACGTTCACATCCACCGCTGCCATCAGGATCCCCACATTCCGCGTCGCACCAGCTGATAGGTCTGCTCCAGCACCAGCATCGCCTCCCGTTCGGCCGAGGTCCGCGCGGTCGGACGTCCGGTTCGGTGGGCCACCGCGCGGGCGCGGGCGGCGGCGTCGACGTCGGCGGGGCCCGCGGTGGGCGGCAGACCCAGCAGGATACGTGGATCACGCACCGCCACAGCATGCCCCAATTCGGCCGACACCCCACTGCCCGGATGCCATCGTGACAGCGCCTCCAGTGCCGACACCTCGCGGAGTCGGTGGAGTTCGGGTGCGAGCTCGGCACGTTCGAGGGCCGTGCGGATCGCCGCACCGGAACCGTTGCGCACCAAGGCCTCCTGCCGCGCGAAGATCTGCAGGTCGGCCAGCAGGGTGCGGGCCTTGAGGACGTCGCCGACGGCCACGAACCGCCGTCCGATCGCCTGCCGGAGATCGGCGATCCCCGAGACCCGTTGCAGCCAGGCACAGTACGCCTGCGCCCCGGATGCCGCCGCCTCACCGCCGGCCTGGATCGCATACGTTCCGACCAGTTCCTCGAGGCGGCCCAGCACCTCGACGTCGAGACCCGGCGGCGCGGGCTCCGATCCGTCGAGGACGGCGAAGAGCTCCCAGTCCTCGAGGTCACCGCGGCGGGCGATCTGCGCGGTCTCCCGTTCGGTGACGCCGCAGATCCCGGCCTCGGCCATCAGCCCCGACACCGGAACCACCGCGCCGGCGGTGGCCGGGAACCGCCGTTGGATGCGTCGGGCGATCTCGAGCGCCTTGAGCATCGGGTTGTCGGCGGCGATGAGGTCGGCCTGCGAGATCACCAGGATGGTGTTCTGCGCCGACGCCCCCGAACGGCGGAGGATCTCCACCTCGTCGGCCTTGGGGCCACCGACATCGTCGAGCAGGAACAGCACCACATCCGGTCGCGGCAGCCTACCGGTGCCGGCGAAGACGCGGCGGGTGGCCGTCTCGGCGGTGTCGGTGAACCCGGACAGCCCCGGGGTGTCGATCACCTGGAAGTGGTCGCGGAGCAGCCGGGACGGGGTGTGGGCGACGGCGTGGTCGATCTCCGACGACGGGCGGCCGAGATCGCCGCGCATCTGGCCCGGGAACTCGGTGACGGTGCCGTCGAGCCCCACCACCTCGACCCGCGACGGTGAGCCGGCCCGGTACAGCGTGGCGACCTTGGTGCACTCGGTGCGGTCGGTGGGGGCGACCCGATCCCCGACGAGCGCGTTGAGAAGCGTCGACTTGCCCGAGCTGACCCGGCCGGTCAGGGCGACCGTCAGCGGTGCGTCGAGTCCGGCACGCAACGTTGCGACGGCTGCGTCGTCGCCGGTGATCGTGGCGACCTCGTCGAGCAGCACGCCCAGCCTGCCGCGAAGAGTCGTACGCTCGGCCACCGACCCGCCTTCCGTGTCGAGAGTTCACCGGCCGGGAACTTTTTCGTGCCGGCCGGACTCCAACAGGGTATGACCGCAGACGTGGGAGGGACACGATGAGCGCGAACACCGACATCGACGCCTGGATCGGCGAGCACGACCCGGTGACCGGCCTCGACGTGCCCGCCGACGTCTGGGGCACCGCACTGTCCGCGGCGTTCGATCCCGATCACGAGGCCGACGACTCACTCACCGAACCGGCCGGACCCGATGACACCGACGGGTCCGAAGCGATTGCAGCCGAAACCGTTTCGATCGACGACGACCATGACGACGTCGCTCCGGACGCCGGATGGCCGACCGATACCGACGCGCTTTGGGACGAGGTGTCCGTCGATCCCACGGATGTCGACGACGACCCCGACACCGGTGATGACCTGGACTTCTGAGTCCTTCCACCCCCCACGTTCCCGGGTATACAGTTTGCCGACAATTCGGGCGCGAAGCCTGGGTACGGGACCGATGACGTCCCTACGATGAGCGCGTGCGCCCGATCCCCGGCGACCTCACCGAGGCCGAACTCCTCGCCCGCGCCCAGACCGGCGACGCGGCGGCTTTCACCGAACTCGTCGGTGCCCATCGCGACCGGATGTGGGCGATCTGCCTGCGCACCACCGGCAATCGCACCGACGCCGAAGACGCGCTGCAGGAGGCACTCGTCGCCGCATGGCGCGCCCTACCCCGCTTCCGCGGCGATGCACGGTTGTCCACGTGGCTGTTCCGGATCGCCTCCAATGCCGCGCTGGCGCAGATCCGTAAACGGTCCGACGCCGACGACATCGACGACGTGGACTTCTCCGCGGACGTCGACATCGCCGGGCAGATCGTCGTCGCCGACCGGATCGCCGACGCCCTCGCCCAGGTGCCCGACGCCTACCGCGCCACGTTCGTGTTACGCGTCTACGGTGACCTGTCCTATGCCGACATCGCCGAGGCCCAGGGCATCGGTCTGCAGACGGTGCGCAGCCGTATCTCCCGCGCCCGCACGATCCTCGCCGACCTACTCGCCGATCTGCGATGACCCGGCGGTGTCGGTTCTCCGGATGACTTGGCCGACACCGGGAACATTCCCCGCCCCGCGGCCCTCCAACCAGACAGAAGCACCAACAACCCAACCCCGAAGGGAACAACAATGAGCAGCCAGCCCGTGGACCTGAACGACGACGGCATCGACGACGCGATCGCCTACGACACCGACGGAGACGGCATCATCGACGTCGTCGAGGCCGATGTGGACGGTGACGGCATCACCGAGACCCTGATCAGTGACACCGACGGCGACGGCGAGGCCGACCTGGTCGAGACCGACACCGACGGAGACGGTCTCACCGATCTCGCCGAGATCGACACCGATGGCGACGGCGAGACCGACGCGATCGCCCTGGACATCGACGGAGACGGCTTCTATGACACCGCCGTCGACGACGAGGGCAACGTGACCGACCTCGAGGACGACCTGCCGTCGGCGGACTCCGACCTCTGAGTCGACACGGGTGGTCTGGCCCGCGACGAGCCACGGAGATTTCGACACGGGTCCTCGCGATGCTCGGTCCCGGCTCAATCAGCGATCCGGCCAACGCTGGTTGAGCCGACGAGGAGCGCAGCGACAAGTCGAGTCGAAACCCCCGCCGGCCGACGACGCCGACGCAACCACCCCAGAGATTGCCACCCCCAAGCACAACCGACAGAGGTTTCGACACAGGTCCTCGCGACGCTCGGTCCCGGCTCAATCAG
>NZ_JBSFRM010000027.1:49359-69166 GCF_053589235.1 Gordonia sp. NPDC003376
GACGCAACCACCCCAGAGATTGCCACCCCCAAGCACAACCGACAGAGGTTTCGACACAGGTCCTCGCGACGCTCGGTCCCGGCTCAATCAGCGATCAGGCCAACGCTGGTTGAGCCGACGAGGAGCGCAGCGACAAGTCGAGTCGAAACCCCCGCCGGCCGACGACGCCGACGCAACCACCCCGGACGTGGTCGCCAACACCGTCGACCCACCAGATTTCGACACGGGTCCTCGCCCTTCGGGGCTGTTTCATTTTCAAGAACAGAGCCAGCTGGTCCTCGAAAAAGAGGGGCTGAATCGCCGCGTAAGCGATTTGGGGACCAAACCGCCTTCGGCGAACTGAGCGTTCGTCCTCAAGATTCTGGCTGTCGGCCATTTTGAAACAGCCCCCTTCCGGCTCGGTCCCGGCTCAATCAGCACACAAGTCCCGGCTCGATCATCGGAGAAGGCGCCGACCACACAAAAAACACCCGCCCCCACGCTCGAGAGCGTGGGGGCGGGTGTTTGTCTTGCGCTACAACCGTCTACCGGTAGTCGCCGCCGGAGAAGCCGTAGTCGTCGAGCGGCACCGCAGCACCCGACGGAGCACCGAAGGTGCCGTCCGGGCTGTAGTAGGTGTCGTCGTAGGCCGGCATGGCGTACGCCGCGGCGCGCGCCTCCTCGGTCGGCTGGACCTGGATGTTGCGGTACCGGTTGATGCCGGTACCGGCCGGGATCAGCTTACCGATGATCACGTTCTCCTTGAGACCGATCAGCTTGTCGCTGCGGCTGTTGATGGCCGCATCGGTCAGGACACGCGTGGTCTCCTGGAACGACGCCGCCGACAGCCACGACTCGGTGGCCAGCGAGGCCTTGGTGATACCCATCAGGACCGGACGTCCGGCAGCGGGCTCGCCACCCTCGGACACGACCTGACGGTTCGCCGTCTCGAACTCCGACCGCTCGACCAGCGAACCGGGCAGGAACTCCGTGGAGCCGTGGTCGATGATCGTCACGCGACGCAGCATCTGACGCACGATGGTCTCGATGTGCTTGTCGTGGATCGACACACCCTGGCTGCGGTAGACCTCCTGGACCTCGTTGACCAGGTGCACCTGCACCTGACGGGGGCCCATCACGCGCAGCACCTCGTGTGGGTCGGCGGCACCTTCCATGAGCTGCTGACCGACGTCGACGTGGTCACCGTCGGCGAGGAGACGCTCGGAGCCGTCGTCGTGCTTGAACACACGCAGACGCTGACGCTTCGAGATCTTGTCGTAGACAACCTCTTCCGAGCCATCATCGGGGATGATGGTGATCTTGTAGAAGCGGTCGTCGTCCTCGAGACGCACCCGTCCGGAGACCTCGGCGATCGGGGCCTTGCCCTTGGGGACGCGGGCCTCGAACAGCTCCTGGACACGCGGCAGACCACCGGTGATGTCGTCACCGACGCCACCCTGGTGGAAGGTACGCATGGTCAGCTGGGTACCGGGCTCACCGATCGACTGGGCCGCGATGATACCGACGGCCTCGCCGATGTCGACGAGCTTGCCGGTCGCCATCGAACGGCCGTAGCACATCGCGCACACACCGGTACCGGTGCCACAGGTGAGCACCGAGCGTACCTTGACCTCGGCGATGCCGGCACCGAGGAGGGCCTCGATGGCCGGGTCACCCAGGTCGTGGCCACGCTCGACGACGACGTTGCCGTTCGCGTCCACGGCGTCGGACGCCAGGGTGCGGGCGTACGCCGAGGTCTCGACGTGCGCATCGCGGATGATCGAACCGTCCGGCTGCTTCTCACCCAGCGGCACCAGGATGCCGCGCTCGGTGCCACAGTCGGTCTCGCGGACGATGACGTCCTGCGACACGTCCACCAGACGACGCGTCAGGTAGCCCGAGTCGGCGGTACGCAGGGCGGTGTCGGCCAGACCCTTACGGGCACCGTGGGTGTTGATGAAGTACTCGAGCACGGTCAGGCCCTCGCGGAACGAGGACTTGATCGGACGCGGGATGAACTCACCCTTCGGGTTGGTCACCAGCCCCTTCATGCCCGACAGGTTACGAACCTGGGTCAGGTTACCGGTGGCACCCGACCGCGGGATCATGATGATCGGGTTGTCCTCGGGGTAGTAGTCCTCCATCGCCTTGCCGACCTCTTCGGTGGCCTGCTTCCAGATCTCCACCAGGGCGTCACGGCGCTCGTCCGGGGTCAGGGCACCACGCTGGAACTTGCGCTCCAGGCCGTCGGCCCGCTCCTCGTAACGCTCGAGGATCTCCGCCTTGGCCGGCGGCACCAGCACGTCGGCCATCGACACGGTCACACCCGAACGGGTGGCCCAGTAGAAGCCGACGTCCTTGAGCTTGTCCACGGTCTGGGCGACGACGATCATCGGGTAACGCTCGGCGAGATCGTTGATGATCGCGGCCTGACGCTTCTTCGGCATCTGCTCGTCGACGAACGGGTACTCGGCCGGCAGCAACTCGTTGAACAGCACCCGACCCAGGGTCGTGATGGTGGTCCACGGCTGCCCGTAACGCCAGCCGTCCGGGAACTGCTCCGCCTCGACCTCGGCCGGCGGACGCTGATCCTTCAGCCGCACCTTGATCCGCGACTGCACGGTGAGCGCACCGCGGTCGACGGCCATGATGGCCTCGGCCGGGCTCGAGTACACGCCCTGCTCCGCCTCGTCGGCGGTCGCGGCCTGGTACTCGCCGTTCGCGCCGTCCTTGAGGGTGGTCAGGTAGAACAGGCCGGTCACCATGTCCAGACGCGGCATGGCGAGCGGACGGCCCGACGCCGGCGACAGGATGTTGTTGCTCGACAGCATCAGGATGCGGGCCTCGGCCTGCGCCTCCGACGACAGCGGCAGGTGCACTGCCATCTGGTCACCGTCGAAGTCGGCGTTGAAGGCCTCACACACCAGCGGGTGCAGCTGGATGGCCTTGCCCTCCACCAGCTGCGGCTCGAACGCCTGGATACCCAGACGGTGCAGGGTCGGTGCGCGGTTGAGCAGCACCGGGTGCTCGGCGATGACCTCTTCGAGGACGTCCCACACGGCGGGGCGCTGACGCTCCACCATGCGCTTGGCCGACTTGATGTTCTGGGCCTGGTTCAGGTCGACCAGACGCTTCATCACGAACGGCTTGAACAGCTCGAGGGCCATCAGCTTGGGCAGACCACACTGGTGCAGCTTCAGCTGCGGGCCGACGACGATGACCGAACGGCCCGAGTAGTCGACGCGCTTGCCGAGCAGGTTCTGACGGAAACGACCCTGCTTACCCTTGAGCAGATCGCTCAGCGACTTCAGCGGGCGGTTGCCCGGTCCGGTGACCGGACGGCCGCGACGACCGTTGTCGAACAGGGCGTCCACCGACTCCTGCAGCATCCGCTTCTCGTTGTTCACGATGATCTCGGGCGCACCCAGATCGATCAGTCGCTTGAGGCGGTTGTTGCGGTTGATCACACGGCGGTACAGGTCGTTGAGGTCCGAGGTGGCGAAGCGGCCACCGTCGAGCTGCACCATCGGGCGCAGCTCCGGCGGGATCACCGGAACCGCGTCCAGCACCATGCCCAGCGGGGAGTTGCCGGACTGCTGGAACGCCGCAACCACCTTGAGGCGCTTGAGCGCACGCAGCTTCTTCTGCCCCTTGCCACTGCGGATGGTCTCGCGCAGCGACTCGGCCTCGGCCTCGATGTCGAAGCTCTCGAGGAGCTTCTTGATGGCCTCGGCACCCATGGACCCGGTGAAGTACTCGCCGTAGCGGTCCTGCAGCTGGTGGTACAGCTTCTCGTCGATGATCAGGTCACCGGGGGCGAGCTTGGTGAACTTGTCCCACAGCTCGGCCAGACCGTCGAGCTCACGCTGCGCGGCGTCACGCATGCGGCGCATCTCGCGCTCCGCACCGTCACGGACCTTGCGGCGCACGTCGGCCTTGGCACCCTCGGCCTCCAGCTCGGCCAGATCCTGCTCGAGCTTCTGCTGACGCTCGTTCAGGTCGGCGTCGCGCTGGTCGGCGACGGTCTTCTTCTCGACCTCGATCTCGGCCTCGAGGGTCGACAGCTCGTTGTGACGGAGCTCGTCGTCGACCGAGGTGATCACATAGGCGGCGAAGTAGATGATCTTCTCGAGATCCTTCGGCGCCAGGTCGAGCAGGTAACCGAGCCGGCTCGGCACACCCTTGAAGTACCAGATGTGGGTGACCGGGGCGGCCAGCTCGATGTGGCCCATCCGCTCACGACGCACCTTGGCCTTGGTGACCTCGACGCCGCAGCGCTCGCAGATGATGCCCTTGAAGCGGACGCGCTTGTACTTGCCGCAGTAGCACTCCCAGTCGCGAGTCGGTCCGAAGATCTTCTCGCAGAACAGGCCGTCCTTCTCCGGCTTGAGGGTGCGGTAGTTGATCGTCTCGGGCTTCTTGACCTCACCGTACGACCAGTTGTGGATGTCATCGGCCGTGGCGAGACCGATCTTCAGTTCGTCGAAGTAGTTGACGTCGAGCACTTGTTACCTTTCCAGAGCTCTGTTGTCAGTGGTGGTGAGGGCGGTCAGTTCGCGAGATCGTCGACCGTGGCCGACTCGTTGCGCGACAGGTTGATGCCGAGGTTGGCAGCGGCACGCTCCAGGTCCTCGTCGTCGGTGTCGGCCATCTCGATCGCCGCACCGTCGCTGGAGAGCACCTCCACGTTCAGGCACAACGACTGGAGCTCCTTGAGAAGCACCTTGAACGACTCGGGGATACCGGGTTCGGGGATGTTCTCGCCCTTGACGATGGCCTCGTACACCTTCACGCGGCCGACCACGTCATCCGACTTGATGGTGAGCAGCTCCTGCAGGGTGTAGGCGGCGCCGTACGCCTGCATCGCCCAGCACTCCATCTCACCGAAGCGCTGGCCACCGAACTGGGCCTTACCGCCGAGCGGCTGCTGGGTGATCATCGAGTACGGACCGGTGGAACGCGCATGGATCTTGTCGTCCACCAGGTGGTGCAGCTTGATGATGTACATGTAGCCGACCGACACCGGGTACGGGAACGGCTCGCCGGAACGACCGTCGAACAGCATCGCCTTGCCGTCACCGTTGACCATGACCTCGCCGTCACGGTTGGGCAGGGTGGAGCTGAGCAGACCGGTCAGCTCCTCCTCGCGCGCACCGTCGAACACCGGGGTGGCGGTGTTGGTGTCGGGGGCCGCCGAGTACATGTCCTCGGGCAGCTTCGACGCCCATTCCGGCACACCACCGGCGACGTCGACGTTCCAGCCGGCCTTGGCGATCCACCCGAGGTGGGTCTCCAGGATCTGGCCGATGTTCATACGACGCGGCACACCGTGGGTGTTCAGGATGATGTCGACCGGGGTGCCGTCGGGCAGGAACGGCATGTCCTCCTGCGGGAGGATCTTGCCGATGACGCCCTTGTTGCCGTGGCGGCCGGCCAGCTTGTCGCCGTCCTGGATCTTGCGCTTCTGGGCCACGTACACGCGGACCAGCTCGTTGACACCCGGGGGCAGATCGTCGTCGTCGTCGCGGCTGAACACGCGCACACCGATGACCTTGCCGGTCTCGCCGTGCGGCACCTTCAGCGAGGTGTCGCGCACCTCGCGGGCCTTCTCACCGAAGATCGCACGCAGCAGACGCTCTTCCGGGGTCAGCTCGGTCTCACCCTTCGGGGTGACCTTGCCGACCAGGACGTCGCCGTCGCGGACCTCGGCACCGATGCGGACGATGCCGCGCTCGTCGAGATCGGCGAGCACCTCGTCGGAGACGTTCGGGATGTCCCGGGTGATCTCCTCGGCACCGAGCTTGGTGTCGCGGGCGTCGATCTCGTGCTCCTCGATGTGGATCGAGGTCAGGACGTCCTCTTCCACGAGGCGCTGCGACAGGATGATCGCGTCCTCGTAGTTGTGGCCCTCCCACGGCATGATCGCCACGAGCAGGTTCTTGCCCAGGGCCATCTCACCGTTCTCGGTGCACGGACCGTCGGCGAGGACCTGACCGGCCTCGACACGCTGCCCCTCGTCCACGATCGGACGCTGGTTGGCGCAGGTGCCGTGGTTGGAGCGGGCGAACTTGCGCATCCGGTAGGTGTCGCGGGTGCCGTCGTCGGCCATCACGGTGATGTAGTCGGCCGAGACCTCCTCCACCACGCCGGTCTTGCCCGTCACGATGACGTCACCGGCGTCGACGGCGGCACGCAGCTCCATGCCGGTGCCGACCAGCGGCGACTCGTTGCGCACCAGCGGGACGGCCTGACGCTGCATGTTGGCACCCATCAGGGCGCGGTTCGCGTCGTCGTGCTCGAGGAACGGGATCATCGCGGTCGCGACCGACACCATCTGGCGCGGCGACACGTCGAGGTACTCGACCTGGTCGGCGCCGACGAACTCCACCTCGGAGCCCTTCTTACGCACCAGGACGCGCTCGTCGGTGATACGGCCGTCCAGACCGTAGGCGGTGTTCGCCTGGCCGATGAGGTAGCGATCCTCCTCGTCGGCGGTCATGTAGACGATCTCGTCGGTGACCAGGCCGCTGTCGACCTTGCGGTACGGGGTCTCGATGAAGCCGAACGGGTTGACCCGTGCGTACACCGACAGCGAACCGATCAGACCGATGTTCGGTCCCTCAGGGGTCTCGATCGGACACATGCGGCCGTAGTGCGACGGGTGGACGTCACGGACCTCGAGGCCGGCACGCTCACGGGACAGACCACCCGGGCCCAGCGCCGACAGGCGACGCTTGTGGGTCAGACCCGACAGCGGGTTGTTCTGGTCCATGAACTGCGACAGCTGGGAGGTTCCGAAGAACTCCTTGATCGCGGCGACGACCGGGCGGATGTTGATCAGGGTCTGCGGGGTGATCGCCTCGACGTCCTGGGTGGTCATGCGCTCACGCACGACACGCTCCATACGCGACAGGCCCACGCGGATCTGGTTCTGGATCAGCTCGCCGACGGTACGCAGACGACGGTTGCCGAAGTGGTCGATGTCGTCGACCTCGATCGGCACCTCGAGGCTGCCCGGACCGGCCACGGTGGAGAACCCGACGGTGTGCGGGTCGGCGTCGTGCAGGCGGACCAGGTACTCGACGGTGGCCGCGATGTCCTCACGGGTCAGCGTCGACTCACCGGTCATCGGGTTGGCGGTCAGACCGAGCTTCTTGTTGACCTTGTACCGGCCCACGCGGGCGAGGTCGTAGCGCTTGTCCTTGAAGAACAGGTTCTCGAGGAGGTTCTCCGCGGACTCCTTGGTCGGCGGCTCACCCGGACGCAGCTTGCGGTAGACCTCGAGCAGCGCCTCGTCCTGGTTGGCGGTGTTGTCCTTCTCCAGGGTGGACATCATGATCTCGGAGAACCCGAAACGCTCGGTGATCTCCTCGTTGGTCCAGCCGAGCGCCTTCAGCAGCACGGTGACCGGCTGACGGCGCTTGCGGTCGATGCGGACACCGACGGTGTCGCGCTTGTCGACGTCGAATTCCAGCCATGCGCCACGGCTCGGGATGACCTTGACGGTGTGCAGGGTCTTCTCGGTGGACTTGTCGATGTTGGCATCGAAGTACACGCCGGGGCTACGGACGAGCTGGCTCACCACGACACGCTCGGTGCCGTTGATGATGAAGCTGCCCTTGTCGGTCATGATCGGGAAGTCGCCCATGAAGACGGTCTGCGACTTGATCTCACCGGTGTTGTTGTTGATGAACTCGGCGGTGACGAAGAGCGGCGCCGCGTAGGTCATGTCCTTGTCCTTGCACTCCTCGACGGAGGCCTTGACCTCGTCGAAGTGTGGATCGGAGAAGGACAGCGACATCGAGCCGGAGAAGTCCTCGATCGGGGACAACTCGTGCAGGATGTCCTCGAGACCACCCGTCGGGTTGTCGTCACCACGGGCGATCGCCTTCGCGCGCCACTCGGGAGACCCGACAAGCCATTCGAACGAGTCGAGTTGGAGGTCGAGGAGGCCCGGTACCTCCAAGGGTTCGCTGATCTTTGCGAACGAGGCGCGGTGCGGTGCGCCCGGGATGGTGGTTGAGGTGGACTGGCGATCGACTGCCAAGGTGCGTCCTTCCAACACGATGTGTCTGCCTAGCTTCGGTAAGCGTGGCCGGGTGGGCCGTTCGCTGGTGACAACCTGAACGGCGATACCCACAGCTCACACGAAGTGTGCGGAAGGAAGATCGTTAGGTGGACAGGAGGCAGCCAGCGCAACGTCCAACTATAGCAGGAATCAGACCCACTTTGTCAAGCGGCGTCCGGGAGAAGGATTCGCGCCGGTGGCTGCCTGCGCTGAATCGCTGGTGACAGATTGGCCCCCGGAAGCCCCCACGTCAAGCGCTACGCGCCGATTTGTGGAAAGAAACCCATGTCAGACCGCTTCCACCTGCGAGATGAGCCACTGGTCGCCCTGCTTGACCATATGCAGCTGGGTCCGCGGCGTGCCGCTGTTGGTGGCCTGCCCGTTGACGCTCTCGCTCACCACCAGGTTCGCCAGCACCACCGCGGTCGCCCCGTCGCCGTTACCGGTCAGGTCGCGGACGCCGATCGCATCGACACGACATTCGGCGACGGCCTTGGTCTGGTCGAGCAACTGCTTCTGGGTCGGCAGGTAGTCGTTGAACTCCTTGAGCGCCTGCCCGGTCAGCACGGCGCGCGCCTTGCCGGCCCACTGGTCGACCTTGGTGCCGTCGGCGGCGATCGCCGTGCAGACCTTGGTCTGTGCCTGTGCGGTGAGGTCGGTGGTGGCGGTCTGGTCCAGGAACGCCCGGTTGGCCCCGATCGACACCCCGGGATGGAACCCGAGGATCACCGCGACGACCGCGAGTACCGCGGCCACACCGGCCAGGATCGCGATCAGACGGGTCGAGAACGGTCCCGAGCCGCTCGGGCGCCGCGTCCTGCGGGCCTTGGCGGGACGGGCCGACCGTGACGACGACGGAGCCGCGGGCCTGGCCTGGGGCCTGATCGTGGACACCCGTGACACCGTGCGCGTCTTGCCGGTGGGGACCGGACGCCCGGTGGCCGGTTCGTCGGGGTCGGCATCACCGGAGGCGGCATCCCCAGACACGGACGCGTCCGGCTCGATATCACCAGAGTCCTTGTCCGACTTGGTGAGTGAGAGCCCGACAGGCTCCGGACCGTCGGATTCTGCGCTGTCGGACTCTGCGCCGTCGGATTCTGAGGCACCGGAATCGGTGGTGCCGTGATCCACGCTCTCCGAGCCCGTGCTGTCGGGGTCCGTGCTGTCGGGGTCCGTGCTGTTGTCGGAGTCCTCGGCCGACTTCTCGATCACCTCGGTGATCTCGGTCGGCGTCTCCTCGACATCCGTCGCCGACTCGACGGCCCCTGCGCCGGTCGCCTCTGCGCCGGTCGCCTCTGCGCCGGTCGCCTCTGCGCCGGTCGCCTCTGCGCCGGTCGCCTCTGCGCCGGTCGCCTCTGCGCCGGTCGTCTCTGCGCCGGTCGTTTCCGTGGCGTCACCCGACCGGCGCGTGCCGGCCACCCTCGGCCGGTACCCGGACCGACGCGGTTGCTTGTTCGCCATCAGTTACCCCCTGCCGGGGCCTCGCTGGACGGGGTGCTCCCGTTCTGGGTGCTCCCCCCGTTCTGGGCGCTTTCGGTCGGCTGCACGGCGATGCCGTCGAGCGGGGTCACCTTGACCGCCTTCCACGTTCCGTCGATCTTGCTCATCCCGACCAGGAATCCCATCGTGTTGGGGGTCTCTGCGGCCTGGCCCGGGGTCTTGCCGGTCACCGCGAGATACACCAGCACCTGGGCACTGTTCTCGTCGGCGTTCACCTCGGTGGGTGCCGACCGCACGATCCGCGACGACGTCGAGCCCACCTGGTCACCGGCCTGCTTGAGGGTCGGCTCCAGGCTGCCCACGATCTGCTGGCGGACCTGGGTCAGGGCGTCACCGGCAAAGCTGCTCTCCAGCCGCTTGTCGAAGCCCGCCATGTCCTTCGGGTCGATGGTGGTGACGTTCAGCATCGCCTGCTCCGCGGCGCCGGTCGCCTCGTCGCGTGCCGACTGTGTCGGACCCTGAGAGGTGTACACGTCGTATGCCCGGTACCCGAAGACGGCCACACAGACCACGGCGGCGAGTACGGCCACGATGGCCACGACCCCGCCGATGGTGCGTATCAGCGCACCCCGGTCCGTCTGTTCTCCTGCGGTACTGCTGTCCTGGGTACTGCTGTCCTGCTTGTTCGCCACGCCGTCCTAACTCACTTCACCGGGCTCGATGCCCTTCTCGTGACCGCGACTCGAGCGGGTCACCCCGTCGTCGTCGCGCGCCACGGTACCGATCAGACCTGAGAGCTCGCCATGTGCTCAGCCGCCCAGTCCGTCCCCGAATCCGCCCGGCTGCTTGGGCTTGACGCCCAGCAGGAACGCCAGCTGAGTGGCCAGCGGATTCAGGTTCAGACGGTCCGGATCCTTCTTGGGGGTGGTGTCCCACGGCTGCGCAGTGGCCGGATTGGCGTACTCGACACGGTTCGCGCTGCGCACGCCGGTCGGATTGCCGAAGGGCACCGTGCACGACGCGTTCGTGTTGAACGGGAAGTCGTCGTAGCGGACATCGAAGGTCGGGTCTTTCTTCTTGATCTCGTCGATCATCTTCTGGGTGCTCTCGTATCCGCGCGTACACGCCGCCGGATTGTTTGTCTCGAGCACCACACCGAAGTGGATCTGACCGTCGCCGGGAGCCGGGGAATGGCTGCCCGCCGACAACGCCGACAACATCGCGAACGTCATCGACGTCGTGTAGCTCGCCGGCTCGATGGTGCGGGCGACCTCCGCGAGGTCGCCGACGACCTTGCCCAGGTCGCCACCGTTCTTCTGGATCAGCGCCGACAGCTGCGTCGCCGATGCCGTGCCCGTGGTCAGCAGGCGCCGCAGATCCGGATCCGCGGTCGCCAGGGTCGCCGACACCAGGTCCAGATTGTGCGACCAGTTCAGGATCTCGTCGGACTGGTCGGCCTGGGTACCGAGCACCACCTGAGAGTTCTGCAGCAACGAGATGGTGTCACCGATGTTGTCCGCCCCGGCCTCGGCCAGCTTGTTGAGCGAGTCCACGAGCCGCGTCAGGTTGTCGGCCTGCCCGTTGAACGCCTTGCCCAGCTCGGTGATGACGGTGTGCAGATCGTCCACCGGGATCGACCCGGTGAAATCGATCGCCGAGCTCACCACGTCCTCCAGGGGCGGCGGCAGCGACACGTTCTGGGCCGTGATCACCGATCCGTTCTCCAGATAGGGCCCCGACGCCGACGCCGACATCGGCTGCAGGTCGATGTACTGCTCACCGATCGCCGACCGTTCCGCCACCACTGCCTTGACCTCGGCGGGGATCTTCGGCCCACCCGAATCCATGTCGAGGGTGACGTTCACCCCCTTCTGGGTGAGCGTCAACGGACCGACGCGGCCGGCCGGGATACCCATGTAGGTCACCTCGGCGTTGGTGAAGATGCCACCGGATGCCGTCATCTCCGCGGTCACCTTGTAGGTGCCGACCCCGGCCAGTTTGTCCAGCCGGGCGTACTTGGCGCCGACGTACACCAGGGCCACGATGCCGACCACGGCGAACACGATCAGCTGGATCTTCGCGATGCGGGAGATCATGCGGGAACTCCGATCGTCGCCAGGGTGCCGTCCAGGATGCCCTGCCCCTGTTCGGGGACCGGGGCGAAGGACGCCGGGTACGTGCCACCGGACGGCGGGGTGTTGGGCCCCGGACGTGAGTCGGGACCGGGCGGGACCAGCGTGATGGTCGGCCAGCCGTACCGCGGACCGTTGCCGTTGTAGTACGGGTTCTTCGGATTCACCGGCACGTTGTAACGCTTGGGCGGCGAGTACACCGGGTTGCCCTGGCCCACACCGAGCGCCTCGAGCTGGTTGAGGGTCCGCAGATCCAGCGTCATGAACAGGTTGGTGGAGTCGCCCTGCACACCCGGCAGCAACCAGTCCGGGAAGGGGTGCGTCAGCATCAGCGGGGCCGCGGTGATCAGGTCCGGGGCGGCCTTGGCCAACTCGGTCAGCACCGGACGCAGCGCCTTGAGGTCGGTGACGATCTCCTCGTGGGCGCGGCCGAGCACGTCGGTGCCCACCACGCCGAGCGTGTCCAGCTTGGTCAGCAGGTCGACGAACTGCGGGCGCTGCTCCTCGAGCACCGCCACACCGGCCGGCATCTGCTGCAGGATGCGTTCGATCTGCTCGGTCTGGTTGTTGGCCCGCGTCGACAGCTTCGCCAATCCGTCGATCGCCGAGATGAGGTCGTCACGCTGCCGGTTCAGGCTGGCGATCAGGCTGTCGGCGTTCTCGATCAGACCGCGGAACTCGTTGGTCCGGCCCTCGAACGCCTTGTTCAGCTCGCTGACGATCGGCTGCAGCTGGTTGATCCCGCCGCCGTTGAGCAGCATCGCGAGCGCGCCGAGCACCTGCTCGATGTCGGTCGCGGTGCGGGTGCGGTCCAGCGGGATCGCCTGATCCGGGTTCTGACGCGGCGCGTTCTCGGCATCCCTCGGCTCGTCGAGCGAGACGAACTTCTCACCGAGCAGGGATGTCTGCTGGATCGAGGCACGTGCCTCGTCGGACAGGTTCACCTCGTTCTTCACCTTGACGGTGACCAGCGCGTACCACTCGTTGTCGGGCACCTCGACCTTGGTCACGCGACCGATCGCGATGCCGTTCTGCTTGACCACCGACTGCGGCACCAGATCCAGGATGTTGGCGAACTGGATCCGGTAGGTCCGCGGGTTGTCGCCGACGTCGACGCCGCCCGGCAGCGGGATCGACTGGATGCCGTTCGTGGCACATCCGGCCACCATGAGCGCGGTCAGCAAGCCCACCAGTAGGGCCGGGATCCGGGGAAGACGCATGCGGCGCATTTCAGTTACCCCCGGTTCCGGTGCGCGGTGCCGACGCGGGCCGGCTGGTCGACGGCCGTGCCGGCGTGGACGGACGCGGTGTGCTCGTGGGACCCGGACTGAGATTCGGGTTCGGCGTCCCCGGGACGGTGCCCGGCACCGGGTAGCGCTGCAGCTTGTTGTTGCTCATGATGCCGAACGGCAGCACCGGCAGCAGCGGTTCGAGCACGCCGTTGGTGATCTGTCTGCCCAGCGTCGTGCACTGGTTGATGATCGGCGCGAGCGTGTCGGAGAACTGGACGGCGGCCGGGTTGCCCGGCAGTAGCTGACCGAGGTCGAGCAGCTTGCACTGCGTGCCGATCAGATCCTGCAGATCCGGGATGGTCAGTCGCATCGCGAGGGTGCCGGACTCGGCGTCGTAGGCGTTGATCAGGTTGTTGATCGTCAGCGGCAGCACCGTCAGCACCTCCTTCAGCGACGTCTTGGTGTTGAGCAGGGCCTGGGTGGTCGGGGTGAGGTCCTTGAGGGTCTCCCCGATCTGCTCTCGGTTGTCCTGGATGAACCCGGCGACGTCGCCGAGTGCGATGGACAGCCGGTTGAGTGCGGTACCGAGCTGGTCACGCTCCCCCGCGAGGAAGGAGTTGAACTCGGCCATCTGGGTGTTGAACTGCCGGACCTGCGCATCGTTCTCCCGAAGTGCACCGACGAAGACGTTCAGGTTCTTGATCGTGTCGACCAGGTTGCCGCGGCCGTCGGACAGCGTGGTGCTGGCCTTCGACAGCTGCTCGATGGCCTGACCGAGCTTGGCACCGTTGTCCTGCAGGTTGTCGGCGCCCGTGCGGACCAGCTCGCTGACCGCACCGTTCTTGTTGGCGCCGTTGGGGCCGAGGGCCTCCGACAACTTCTGCACGCTGGAGTAGACCTCGTCGATCTCCACCGGGACCATCGTCTGGTCCACCGACAACGTGATGTCGTCCGAGGCCTTGGGACCACCGGAGTACGCCGGGGTGAGCTGCACGTAGCGGTCGGCGACGACCGACGGGATCACCTGCACCGCACGCACATCCGCGGGCAGGTCGATGCCGCGGTCGACGGTCATGGTGACCTTCACGGTGTCGCCGGACGGCTCCACTTTGTCCACCTTGCCGACGGCGACGCCGAGCACGCGGACATCCGAGCCCTCGTAGATGCCGACGGTGCGCTTGAACGTCGCGGTGACCTTGGTGGTGCCGACCGAGGAGAACACCCACCACAGGGCGCCCGCCACGATCAGCGCGAGGATCAGTCCGAGCACGATGAACACGATGTGCCGCGGGGTGAACCACCGGCCGGGGCCGGAGGTGTTGGTGAGATCAGGAGCAGTGGTCATCATCCGGCCTCTGTTCCGCCGTTGTTCTGCAGGACTGTCTTGTTGGGCGGTCGGGTGGTGTTCTGCTGCGGCAGACCCGGCGGCAGGAGGTTGGTCACCACCGACTCGAACCAGCGACCGTTGCCGAGCACGTTGGCGTAGAGCCGGTAGAACGGCGCCATGTTGGTGATCGAGGCCTGCAGGTTCGCGTTCTGCTCCTTGAGCAGCGTGTTGACACCCTTGAGCGAGGTCAGCGCGGGCCCGATCTGGGCCTGGTTGTCCTTGACGATCCCCGACAACGCGTTGGACAGCGTGGTGGTGCTGGTCAGCAGCGCGGAGATGCTCTTCTGGCGGTTGTTCAGCTCGTCGAGCAGCTGTCCGGCACCGGCGATGAGCTTGACGAACTCCTCGTTGCGGTCGGCCAGGATCTTCGAGGTGTGCTTGGTGGCCTCGAGGAGCTTCTGCACCTCCTGGTCACGGCTGGCGATGGTGTTGGACAACCGCGAGATGCCCTCGAGTGCCGGACCCATGTCCCCCGACGTCCCGGAGAACGCCTCGCTCAGCGTGCGCATCGAGGTGGCCAACTGGGTGGTGTCGAGGTCCTGGATCTGATCGGTGGCATCGGAGAACGCCTCGATCACGTCGTACGGCGAGACCGTGTCGGTCAGCGGCACACCCGGGTCGGCGGCCTCGTCGCCACGCGGGACGAGTGCGAGGTACTTCTGCCCGAGCACCGTCTTGATCTGGATGGACGCCTGGGTCTGGTTGCCGATCCAGGTGTTGGACACCCGGAAGTCGACGTTGACGCGATCCCCGTCGAGAGAGACGGCGTTGACCTCGCCGACCTTCACACCGGCCACCCGGACCTCGTTGCCCGGCTTGAGTCCGGCGGCCTCGGTGAACTTGGCGGTATAGGTGGCGGCCTGCCCGACCAGGGGCAGCGAGTTCAGGTAGAACGCCGAGGTGGCCACCATCAGCATGATCAGGATGCCGATCCCGCCGATGCTGACCGGACTGCGGCGACCGGCGAAGCGCCGGTGCGGGTGTGTCGCAGCCGGGGCACCTGCGGCGCTCGACCCCCCTGCGGCGCTCGACCCCCCTGCGGCGCTGGACGCCTCGCTCATGTTCTCCCCTGCGTCGTGGTTGCGGTCTGCCATGTTCTCGCTCACCCCCCTGGCTGCGTTCCGTCACGCCAGCAGCGGGTGGCCGCACTGGTGTAGAGCACGTGGTTGATGTCGGGCAGCGGGACCAGCGGCTGCGTCAGCAGCGTGGACTTGCCGTTGCCGGCGACGACGTCGATACCGCACAGATAGAACTGGAACCACGAGCCGAACGTCGCCGCCCGGCCGATCTTCTCCAGCTTCACCGGCAGGTTGGTCAGGATCTGCGCGACGTCGTCGTTGCGGGCGTTGATCTGGTCGGCCAGCGCCTTCAGTCCCGCGATGTCACCCTGGATGGCCGGCCGCGACTGGGACAGGATCGACCCGGTCACGGTGGTCAGGTTGGATACGGAGGTGATCGCCGAGCCCACCGAATTACGTTGCGCAGCAAGACCACTCACGAGCTTGGAGGTGTTGTCGAGCAGTGAGCCGAACTGTTCGTCGTTGCGGTTGACGGTGTCGAGGACCGAGGTGAGGTTGGTGATCAGCTCCCCGATCACCTTGTCCCGGTCGGCCAGCGAGTTGGTCAGCGACGAGGTGTTGGAGACCAGCGAGCTGATGTTGTCGCTCTCTCCCTGGAAGATCTTGATGAGCTGATCGGACAGGGTGTTGACGTCGGCCGCCGACAGCTGCCGGAACAACGGCTTGAAACCGTTGAACAACTCGGTCAGGTTGACCGCCGGATGAGTGTCGACGTCGGCCGGGTCGGTGCCGAAGGTGTGCCCCGGTCCGACCGCCGACGACGCATCGCCCGCACCCTTCTCCAGCGCCAGGTACCGCAGGCCGGTGAGGTTGCGGTAGCGGATGTAGAGCTGGGTGCCGGTGGGCAGCGACGCACGATCGACGCTGAACTTCACCATCGCCTTGTTCTGCTCGTACACCGACACGTCGGTGACCTGGCCGATCCGCACACCGGCGATCCGGACGTCGTCGCCCGGGTTGAGCATGGCGGCGTCGGAGAAGACGGCGCTGTACTTGTTGTTCCCGCCGCCGCCGGCGTTGGCGATGGTCAGCGCGAGCAGGCTCGTCGCGATCACGGTGACCACGGCGAAGGTGATCAGCTTGACCAGCGGTGCCACGATCGATCTCACTGGATGTGTACCTCCGCCTTCGACAGCGCGGGTCCGCCGATCATGGTGACCCAGGTCGGCACGTCGGCCGGTCGGGTTCCGGTGGTGCTGCCGTAGATCACCTTGAGCTGCGTCCGGTAGTTCGGGTCGTCATAGGGCGACGACGTGATGGTGCCGACCGGGGTGGTGGTGAACTGCGGTTGCGGCAACGTCTGCACGTTGCGTGGACCGGCATTGCGCGACGGCGGCTGGTAGGAGCCGTCGGCGAGGCCACCGCCCGGGTACTGCGGGAACGGACGACCGTCGGTGGCCGGTTCGTAGCAGACGGCCGGCGGGTCGAGGTCGAAGAACCGGGGTTCGTCCTGGTTGGGCAGGTACCGCCCGCGCGGGTTGACGAACTGCAGGTTCACGCGCACACCCGGGTTGGGGGTACCCACACCGACGATGTTCCTGGACTCCGGGACCAGTGTCGCGAAGTTGCGGAACGTGCACACGAAGGTCGGCGACTGCTTGGCCAGGCCGGTGAGCAGTTGCTCGGAGTCGACGAACAGGTCGACGAGGTTGTCGCCGTTGCGCTGGAGCCAGCCGGTGGCGTCGGTGGCGGCGACGCCGACCGTCGAGATCAGGGTGCGGAAATCGTTCTGCCGCTCGTTGATCGTGTTGGTGGTGATCCGCAGGTTGTCGAGGGCGTCGATCACGTCCGGCAGCGCCTCGGAATAGGTCTGCGAGAAACTCGCGAGACCACGCACGGTTCCCTGCAGCGCGCCGATGTTGTCGTCGACGGCCGAGAAGATCGTGTTGAGGTCCTCCACGGTGGCGCCGAGCTTCTCCCCGCGTCCTTGCAGGGCCGACGACAGTGCGGTGAGCGTGACGTTGAGGTCCTGCGGCGGGATGGCCTGCAGCACCGGCAACAGCTTGTCGAAGAGCTCCTGCACTTCCTTGGCGTTACCGGACTTGTCGGTGGCGATGGTGTCGCCGTCGGACAGGCCGGGTCCACCGGTGGTGGGGACCTGCAGGTCGACGTATCGCTCACCGAACAGCGTCTTGGGCAGGATGCGTGCGGTGGTCGTGGTGGGCAGCTGTGCGGCCATCGACGGATCGAGGCCGAGCTCCACGTCGACGGTGCCGTCCGGGGACGGTTGCACGCTGCGGACCTCGCCGACCACCACGCCGCGGGCCTTGACGTCGGCATTCGCGGGCAGCGCGTTGCCGATCGCGTCGGTCTGCAGGGTGACGGTGGTGAAGTCGGTGAAGGATTTGTTGAACTTCATGATCGTCAGCGTGAAGAACAACGCGACGACGACCAGGAAGGCGATGCCGAGCAGTCGGCGGCGCGTGGTCGCCACGGCCTAACCTCCCACTCTGACGGTCGTGGTGGTGCCCCAGATCGCGAGACCCAGGAAGAAGTCGAGTACGGCGATCAGCACCAGGGCCGCTCGGACGGCGTGTCCGACGGCCACGCCGACGCCGGCCGGACCGCCGCTGGCGTAGTAGCCGTAGTAGCAGTGCACCAGGATGATCACGAATGCGAAGACCAGTACCTTGCCGAACGACCACAACACGTCCGCGGGTGGCAGGAACAGGTTGAAGTAGTGGTCGTAGGAGCCGCCGGACTGGCCGTTGAACACGGTGGTGATCACCCGGGACGCCAGGTACGCCGACAGCAGGCCGAGTACGTAGAGCGGGATGACGGCGATGAAGCCGGCGATCACACGGGTACTGACCAGGAACGGGATGGACGGCACGGCCATCGACTCGAGGGCGTCGATCTCCTCGGAGATGCGCATCGCACCGAGCTGCGCGGTGAAGCCGCAGCCCACCGTCGCCGACAACGCGAGGCCGGCCACCAGTGGCGCCACCTCACGGGTGTTGACGTAGGCCGACAAGAAGCCGGTCAGGGCCTGTGAACCGATCTGGTCGAGGGCCGCGTAGCCCTGCAGGCCCACCACGACGCCGGTGAACCCCGACATCAGGACCATCACGCCGACGGTGCCGCCGATGACGGCGAGACCGCCGGACCCGAAGGCCACCTCGGCCAGCAGTCGCAGCACCTCGCGGGTGTAGTGCACCAGGGTCCGCGGGATCCACACCAGGGTGCGGCCGTAGAAGGACATCTGGTCGCCGGCACCGTCGAGCATCTTCAGCGGTTTGCCGAGCTGTTTACGCGCCTCGTACAGGTAGTACTCGGGACGGCTCTTGGAGATCGTCACCCCACCGGTCACGCCTAACTCCCCTTCGGCGGGACGATCTGCAGGTAGACCGCCGTGATGATCAGGTTGGCAAGGAACAGCAGCAGGAAGGTGATGACGACGGACTGGTTGACCGCATCACCGACTCCCTTCGGGCCACCCTTCGGGTTGAGCCCCTTGTAGGCGGCGACGACGCCGGCGAGGACACCGAAGATCGCGGCCTTGACGGTGGAGATCCACAGGTCGGGTAGCTGGGCGAGGGCACCGAACGAGGCCAGGTAGGCGCCCGGGGTGCCACCCTGGATGACGACGTTGAAGAAGTAGCCACCACCGATGCCGACCACCGCGACCAGCCCGTTGAGCAGGATCGCGACCAGCACCATGGCCAGCACGCGGGGCACCACGAGACGCTGGATCGGGTTGATGCCCAGCACCTGCATGGCGTCGATCTCCTCGCGGATCGTCCGCGAACCGAGGTCGGCGGCGACCGCCGAGCCGGCGGCTCCCGCCACGAGCAGTGAGGTCACCAGTGGGGATCCCTGCTGGATCACCACGAGCACGCTGGCGGCGCCGGTGTACGACTCGGCGCCGAGCTGCTTGATCAGCGAGCCGGTCTGCAGCGAGACGATCGCGCCGAACGGGATCGCGATGAGCGCCGTCGGCAGGATCGTGACGCTGGCGATGAACCAGGCCTGCTGGATGAACTCACGCCACTGGAACGGGCGCACGAAGGTCTGGCGTGCGACGTCGACGAAGAGCTGGACGATGTTGCCCGTCTGTTCGAGGGCACCGGTCCCCGCTCTTGCGATCCGGTCGACGCCACGCGTGGTGGCATTGGCCATGGTGTGTCAGCTCCGCCCGTCGCCGTGTCGTGGCTTCTTGGTGGTGTCGATCTGTTCGGTCGTGCCCTCGGCCGGCGCCTCCCACTGCTGGGTGGGGGCATCGTTCCCACCGAAGTCGTAGACGTCGGTCGGCGCGTCGGCGACCGCAACCGCGCCGGGGGCGGCGGTCCATTCGGCGGCGCCGCCCTGGCCCTGCTCGTGGGCACGCTTGGTGGCGAGGACCTCGTCCTCCTGCGCCATGGACTCGCGGATGGCGAGCTGGGCGTTGGCAGGCAGGCTGGGCAACAACTCCAACACCCGCTGCCGATGCCGCCCCACCGCCTTACGCTCGGGCATCCCCGGATTCGGCTGCACCTGCGGAATGATCTCGG
>NZ_JBSFRM010000028.1:0-65051 GCF_053589235.1 Gordonia sp. NPDC003376
TCAAACAATCCACCAACACACTATCGAGTTCTCAAAGAACACACACCCACCAACACCACCCCACACAAGGGGCGAACTCCAGTGAGCTGTACTCGCCTTTTTGGATTCGCTACCCGATCCCGGGCAACTTCTCCAGCGTACTAGACCCACTCGGCGGTGTCAACCCGAAGGTTATCGACCGGCCGGACCAGATCCAGCACACCCCAGCAGCGTTCCCCCGCACCGAGATGCGGACCAACAATCTTCCCGGGGTGGCCAGCCGCTACTCGGTTTCCCTTCCCCCACAACCTCTTTCAAGGCCATCCGGGGCGGCGCCGTGGCGCGCTGACTTCGAATAAGTTACGCACGAGTGACGCAAGAATCAAATCGGCTGGTCAGCGGCCTGCAACGGTGCACAACTCGACGAATTGCTGCCGTCCCCACCGATCCCCTTGCACTGGGACAACGCCTCGTCGCCGTTCTCGAGGGTGGACATCGCACCGATACCTACGAGCACGCCGTGATGGAGCGCCACTCGACCTCGCCGTCGAGTCGGTGCCGGCCGACCCGGCCGCTGTCGTCTCGATCGATCTCGACGACCTCACCGGTCGGGTGATGGAGCTCTACTGGCGACAGAGGCGTCCCCTCGACCAGAGCCACGTCCTACGCCAGTCGACGGACGGACGTGGCGTCGTCCTCGCTCACGATGAGTGCACTCCGGGCGGCCGTTGCAGCGGCGACCTCTCGAGAGGTACCGATCGGTGCCGCGGCCCGGTGGCGCCGGACACCTGTGCCGCGGCATACCGCCTGATCAAGAAGATCCTGGTGCGCTACCCCCTGCACCGGTTGCAACGCGGCGGTCCGGAGACCACGAGAGTTTTCTACGACGACTCGTGGCCAGGAACCGACTCCCCGCGGGTGATGGCAGCTCACGGCAACCGGATCGAGCTGTGCTCCGGCGCCTGCCACTCGCTCGCCCGGCTCGCCCCGCTGGTCACACCCGCCCTCCGGTTGGCGTGGCTGGATGATGTGCGGCGGATGAACCGGGGGCTGCTCGACGAGGGGCCCGACCTCGCCCGGCATCTGTTCGGCACCGACGGATCTCGCTACAGCGACCGGCCGGTGTCCTCGCCGAGCAGTTCGGCCCACATGCGTCTATTGCGACCACGGTCTGCGTGGCGGTCGCCACGTCGACCATGTCCTGCCCTGCTCACGGTCCTGCCCTGCTCACGGTCCTGCCCTGGTCACGGGTGGGGGTCGATGGGTTGAGCAACCTCGTCCTGTCGTGTGCGACGTGCAACGGGGCGAAGTCGGATCACCTGCCCGCGCCCGACCACGTGATGCCGGCCCTCGATCGTGGTCGCGATCTGCTCGACCCGCCGGCCCCAACGACTGGGCCTGTCGGTACGAGCAGGTGTTCTCGATCGCCCACGGACTGTATGCCACCCAGCCACCGTCGACCCCGGTCTGGCGGCAGCGCAACGTGATTCACACCCAGCGCGATGTCGACATCAGTTGTCTACCACTCGCGTAGGCGGCCGTCGACATAGCGGAAGCCGGCGTCGGCGTCGATGCACTCGATCCCGCCGACCAGGGAGGTACACGAGATCCCGCTGACGGTGATCCGCTCACCGGGTTGCAGTCGCTGCGCAGGCGTGGGCAGTTCCTCACCGATCGAGCGCACCACCTGCCCGACGCTGATCAGGATCTCGTTGGGTGACCCGTGGAACGGTCCGTTGCGCACGTCCGGCGCACCGGTCGGGAACGTGACGAAGCACTGGGCGGCCATGTCCCCGCCGGCCGGATAGAAGCCGCAGGTCCGCGGCGGTGAGCCGGGATAGGTCCAGCGGTAGTACCCGGCCGACTCGGGCAACGCGAAGCGACGCGGATCGACGTCGACGATCTGCTGTGTCGACGAGGGCGAACCGTTGGACGAGGCCGGCATCGAGACCGGCGCGGTGGATGTCACCATCGTCCGCGCGACCGGCGGATCATCGTCATCGTCGTCGATGACACCGCACCCGGCGACACCTGCGGTCAACGTGAGGACACCGACCACGATCCCGCGGCGGCGGGCGCGGGACATGGGCACGATGCGCTCCGTCCGGTCGGGATCTCGACGAAAGCGTAGTTTGCGCCCGCACCCGGCGGAGCCACTCGCATCCGGGTTCATCTGCCCGGACTAATACACGTGCGAACGCCCGAGTACAGCCCGTGACCGGTTGTCCACAACTCCGGCTCGGTCCACATCGACCCCTCTGACCTGCAGGATGACGGCGGTCTCCCCACCTACGCTTCGGGGGCATCGGGATGTGCACCACCGACGATGTGACGCATGACGGCAGGGGGAGGCCATGAGCGACAACCACTTCGACAGCACTGACTTGGACGAGACGGGCGAGGAGGCGTGGCGGCGGTACCGCATCGGGTTGCTGCGGCGGATCGCCGGCCTCGACGCCGGGACGGCGTTGGTCATCGCCACCGAGCCGCAGCGCCACGGGCCCCGGGCGCGGATCATCGTCGTATCGACGCCCGCACGGATCCGGATGCGCATCCACCCGGCGGAGCTCTACGTCGATCCCGGCCGGTTCCTCCGGCAGATCGACACCCTCACCGCCCTCGGGTGGAGCGACGGCACGGGTGGTGAGGTGATCGCCGACGCAGATCGGCGACGCCTCGGAGACCTCACCGACCTGGCAGTGCTCACCCTGCGCGAGGTGTGCGACATCGTGTTCCCGACACATCTGCAGACCCTGCCCGGCGACCCGCGGTCGGCGACGATCCGCGCCGACCGGGCCGCGTGAACTCCGATGGCCGAATCGTTCGATGACCTGGTGGATGTTGCGTGGCACGCCTTTGCCGCCGAACTCACCTCCCGGCTGGGCATCCTCCGACGGGCCCACGTCCTCGGGCTGACCCCCGAGGACCGGCCGAACCGCAGGCTGATGGTGTTCACGGTGATGGGGTCGGGCAAGGTGCGCGCAACCCTGGGCCAGAACCTGCCCTCGGCGACGGGCGCCGTCGACGACCAGATGAGAGAGCTGTCGGCGTGCTGGGACGATCTCGGCGAAGGCTGGCGGAAGGTCCGGCGACGGTGGGTCACCGAATCCGGGCGCCGTGATCTCACGCTGCTGGTGGCCCGGGTGGTCCGGGTGCTCCGGGACATCCTCGACGTCCCGCATCCGTCGTTCATCGCCGTCACCGACTCGGCCGCACCACCACTGCCACCCGAACCGGACTCGCCACCGACCCCTTCGCTCACCGACAGCGACGAAACCTGCTCGACGACACCGGCGATCGTGATCACCGACAACGGGTGCCTGCTCGGGTGGGCGCAGCAGGTGCTGTCGATGGAGCTGGGTCAGCAGTTGGCGATCGGTGGGCGCGGCATGATCGCGCTGCCGGCCACCGACGCGCTCCCCTCGCGGGCCTACGTCCCCGACGCCGGGCACCGGGTGGTGTTCGTCGCGACGCTGACCCACCGGCTGACCGATACGACGCTGCTCGCCACCCTGCTCACCCGGTACTCGGAACGATTCCAGGGCGTCTCGTTCTGCCACAGCAACGGTCACGTCTATGCGATGCGGGCGGTGGAGTGCACCGTCTTCCACCCGAACAACCTCGTCACGGTGCTCGCCGAGTGGCGCACCTTTGTCGCAGAGGTGGGCGACGAGCTGTTCACCCTCATGAATCCCGGCGGGCCCGGCGCGCACGACTGCCCGGACAGTGACATCCCGATCGGCTTGCAGACCCTCATCGACCTGTTTCACGACGGGGATCTCACGGCGCATCGCATCGTGCACCTGACCAACGGCAAGGTGGACAAGCTCAGGCACTACCGCGCCGTGTGCGGCGAGCTGATCGAGGGCTGTCAGCACGGCGGCGAGGACGCCCGCGAACGGAACGCACCCTTCGACGAGATCGCGATGTACCGGCGGATGGCCGCCGACCTGCGGACACTGTCGAGCATGCTCGACCATGCGATCGTGCTGGTGCAACGCTCGGCAGGATGACCGGCCGCACGTGGGTCGGGCGGGCCCGGAGGATCACCGGAGGTGATCGACCTCGTTGACCGACAGGATCTCGCGGTGGTCACCGGGCCGGGCCAGCACTCGGGTCACCGATGTGTAGAAGGGGTCGGTGAAGAACGCCTGCGGCAGGCCGAGGATGTGCGTGAGGTAGGCGTTGATCACGCCACCGTGACAGATGATCGCGACGGTGGCCTCGTCGTGCCCGACCCCCTCGTCACGTCGCGCACTGATCACCTCCTCGACACCGGCCACCACCCGCCGGCGGAAGGCATCCGGGTCAAAGCTGTTGTTGCGCAACCGTCCTGCGTTGAGATCAGCCCAGATCTCGCGACGATCGGCATACGAGGCGAGATCGGTGCCATAGGACGTCCACCCCAGGTCGAACTCGGCCAGCCGCGGGTCGAGATCCAGGTCGAGACCCAGGGCGTCGGCGCCGGCCTGTGCGGTCTGCTGCGCACGCCGCATGGTGCTGCTGACCACCCGCTCGACCCGGCCGTGCCTGCCGGCGGCGAGGGCCTGCGCGAGGCGGGCCGCCTGGTCCTCACCCTCCGGGGTGAGCTGCGGGTCGGCGCCGGCCGGGTCGTCGACGTGAAACGGTCGGCCGTGGCGGATCAGCAGCAATTCCATCGGTCCAGTGTGCCCTAGCGTCTTGCCGAGGGGCCCGTAGGTCACCGCCAAGGGCAGTGCTCCGGTTTAACCCGCGCTGCGCTCATGGGTTCCCCACCTCGACCCCCGCTCGTAGGTTTCCCCGCAGTTCCATGCACCAGCTCTCGTCGCCCGTCGGGCCCACCGATCCGCCCAGGAGAACCCATGACCTCACTGTCCGCCGTACCCACCCGTGAACGTTTCGCCGATGTCCTCGCCCAGATCGCCGACGGTGCGGTCGACCGCGAACTCGGTAACATCAATCCTTTCGACCAGGTACGGCTGGCCGCGCAGGCCGGGTACGGCAAGCTGCGCCTGCCCGCCGAACTCGGCGGCGCGGATCTGACCCTGCGCGAGTTGTTCTCGGCGGTCATCGATCTCGCCGAGGCCGACCCGACCGTGGCACACATCTACCGCACCCACTTCTGGCTGACCGAGGAGTTCCGCACCCTCGGCACCCCGAATGCGCAGCGATTCCTCCAGCTGATCGCCGACGGCAAGGTCTTCGGCAACGCCACCAGCGAACGTGGCCCCAAGCCCGCAGGCGACTTCGAGTTCACCACCACCCTGACACCCGACGGTGACCACTACCGGCTCAACGGTGAGAAGTTCTACACCACCGGCACCCTGTTCTCCGACCACGTCAGCGTGTGGACCGCAAAGGGCACCACCCTGACCTCCATCGTCATCCCCACCGACCGGCCCGGAGTGGACATCCTCGACGACTGGGATGGCTTCGGTCAGCGTCGAACAGGCTCGGGCACAACTCGATTCACCGACGTCGTGGTCACCGACGACGACATCCTGCGGGTGTTGCCGCTCGACGAGACGCCCCCGCAGTCCACCCAGGGATCGTTCGTGCAGCTGTACCTGCATGCGATCATCGCGGGCATCCTGCGGTCGGTGGTCACCGATGCCACCGCCCTGGTCGAAGGACGTGCGCGGAACTTCTCGCACGCCACCGCTCCCCGCCCGGTCGACGATCCGTCGTTGCAGCAGGTGGTCGGCGAGCTCGCATCGCTGGCCTACGTGACCGAGGCCGCCGTCCTCTACGCGGCGGAAACCCTCGACGCCGCAACCGAATCGGCGGTCGATGGAATCCAGGATCCGGCGCTGGCCCAGGCCGCGGCGTTGGCCACGTCGAAGGTCAAGGTGGTGGTCGACGAGATCGGTACCCGTGCGGCAACCCTGCTGTTCGAGGCGGGCGGGGCGTCGGCGTCGAGCCGCGACAAGGACCTCGACCGGCACTGGCGCAACATCCGCACCATCACCCTGCACAATCCCGCTCGCCTCAAGGCACAGGCGATCGGCGCGAATGTGCTCGCCGGTCAGCCGCTTCCGGCCAACGGCTACTTCTGATCGGTCACATCCGGTCGATCATCGTCACCAACCTTCTCGAGGAGCCATGTCCACCACCCCACCTCCCCTTCGGTTCTCCGCGTTCGTGATGAACACGTCGTCGCACATCCTGCAAGGTCTGTGGCGCACCGACGGCGCCGACAACATCAACTTCAACTCGCTCGAGCACTGGGTGAACCTCGCGAAGGTGCTCGAACGCGGCAGGTTCGACTTCATCTTCTTCGCCGATGTCGTGGGGCTCTACGGCGACTACGACGGCGGCTACGAGAAGTACGTGAAGGCGGGACTGCAGATCCCATCGAATGATCCGTCGGTGATCGCCTCCGCGATCGCCTACAACACCACCGACCTCGGCATCGCGATCACCAGTTCGGTGCTACAGGAACATCCGTTCAACTTCGCACGTCGGATCTCCACCCTCGACCACGCCTCCAACGGGCGGATCGCCTGGAACATCGTCACCAACGGTCTGTCGAACGCGTCCCGGAACTTCGGCTTCGACGAGCTCGAGGAACACGACGAACGCTACGTCTGGGCCAACGAGTACGCCGACGTGGTCTACAAACTGTGGGAGGGTTCGTGGGACGACGGCGCCCTGCTCCAGGACAAGGAACGCGGTATCCACGCCGATCCGGCCAAGGTGCACAAGATCTTCCACGAGGGCAAGCGGTACCGCGTCGAGGGCCCGCATCTCGTCGCACCGTCGCCGCAACGCACGCCGGTGCTGTTCCAGGCCGGATCGTCGCCGGCCGGCCGGGAGTTCGCGGCCCGCAATGCCGAGGCGCAGTTCATCATCACGCCCGGTCCCGAGCAGGCGAGGGTGCTGGTCGACGACACCCGCGCCCGCCTTCCGCAGTACGGCCGGGACCCGCACGATCTGCGGTTCTTCCAGGGACTGAACTTCGTCATCGGCAGCACCGAGGAGGAGGCGCGGCGCAAGGAGCGTGAGCTCGAGGAGAACATCGACCTCGACGCGATGATCGCGCACCTGTCCGGGGCGATCGGCATCGACTTCGGCAGCCATCCGCTCGACACCCCGCTCGGCGCGATCGAGACCGAGGGCATCCGCAGCGTGATCGACTGGGTGCGGGAGTCCGTCGACGGCCGGGAGGCCACCATCGAAGACCTCGGCCGCCTGCAGGGACGCAACTCCCGGGTCGTCGGGACCCCCGACCAGATCGCCGACCAGCTCGAGCTGTGGCGCGATGCCGGCGTCGACGGGATCAACGTCGTCAACGCGTCCATCCCGGGCAGCTACGTCGAATTCGTCGACCACGTCATCCCGGTGCTCCAGCAACGAGGTCTGGCACAGACCGAGTACGCCCCGGGAACGGTGCGACGCAAGGTGTTCGGTGACGACCATCTCGACGAGCGCCATCCCGCAGCGCGCTACCGCGGCGCGTTCACCCCGGTCGGGGTGTGACAGCAGGCCATCACACGCGACAAACCCTCCACACCTACGCGGAAACCCCGACTTTCGGTCGGGGTTTCTGCGTAG
Organism: Gordonia sp. NPDC003376; assembly: GCF_053589235.1. Lineage (NCBI taxonomy): Bacteria > Bacillati > Actinomycetota > Actinomycetes > Mycobacteriales > Gordoniaceae > Gordonia > Gordonia sp. NPDC003376. The sequence continues at coordinate 7,513 of NZ_JBSFRM010000028.1, forward strand.
GTGTGGAGGGTCTGCGGATCACTCTGTCAGACGTCGATCCTCGGGACGGCGGCGAGGAGCTCGCGGGTGTACTCGTGCTGCGGACGTTCGAAGACGTCGTCGGCCTCGCCGTATTCCACCACCTCACCGCCGCGCATCACCAGGATCTCGTCGCTGATGTGATGGATGACGCCGAGATCATGCGAGATGAACAACAGTGCCACACCGGTTTCGGCCTGCAGGGTGGCGAGCAGGTCGAGGATGCGGGCCTGGATGGACACGTCGAGCGCCGAGACCGGCTCGTCGCAGACGATCACCGACGGCTCGGGCGCGAGGGCGCGGGCGATGGCCACACGCTGCCGTTGACCGCCCGACAGCTTGAGCGGATGCCGGGTGCGGAACCCGTCGGAGAGACCGACGTGGTCGAGCAGCTCCGACACCCGGGCATCGGCCGCGGCACCCCGCAGACCGGCACCCCGCAGACCGGTGGCCCGCAGCGCGTCGGTCAGGACATGCTCGACGGTCCAGCGCGGATCGAACGAACTGAGCGGATCCTGGTAGATCACCGAGATCTGATTCCGCCGATCCCGACGCTGCTTGTCGGTCAGCCCACTCCAGGGCTGCCCGTTCAGTTCGACGCTTCCGGAATCGGGGACGGTGAGGCCCAGCACCATGCGGGCGGTGGTGGTCTTGCCGGAACCGGACTCGCCGACGATCCCGAGGGTGCGACCGGGTGCGAGGTCGAAGCTCACCCCGGCGACCGCGGCACGCTCGGTGGCGTTCTTGCCGCTGAACGTCTTGCGCAGGTCCCGGACCCGTACTGCGGGGGGTTGCGCGTCGTCGACGGGAGCGGGGTCGGGCAGCGTGGCACCACTGGTGAGCAGCGTTCCCTTCGATGCCCGCGACGGCACCGACGCGAGCAGTCCCTGGGTGTATTCGTGCTGCGGATCCCCGAGCACCTCGGCCACGGTGCCGTCCTCGACGATCTCACCGTCGCGCATCACCGCGACGCGGTCGGCGAGCCGACCGACCACGGCGAGGTCGTGCGAGATCAGGATGATGCCGTTGCCCCGTTCCTTGGCCTCGGCGAGCACGTCGAGGATCTGCGCCTGCACGGTGGCGTCGAGGGCGGTGGTCGGCTCGTCGGCGATCACCAGCGTCGGGTCGTTGGCCAGCGCCGAGGCGATCAGCGCCCGCTGCCGTTGACCGCCGGACAGCTCGTAGGGCCGTTGCCTGGCGCGGACGCGGGGTTCGGGCACGCCGACCAGCTCGAGCAGTTCGACGACCCGTTCGTGCCGCTCGGCCCGGCCGGGTCGACCGCCATCCCGGCGCGGATGTGCGGAGAGGGCCTCCCCGATCTCGGCGCCGACGGTGCGCAGCTGATCCAGGGACACGAGCGCATCCTGCAGGACGAAGCCGATCTCGTTGCCGCGGATCGACCGCCACTGCCGATCCGACAGGCCGAGCAGGGACCGGCCGCCGAACTCGACTGCGGCGGCATCGATCCGGGCACCTTCGCCGGTGAGCCCGATCAGCGTGCGGGCGGTCACCGACTTGCCGGAACCGGACTCGCCGACGATGGCCAGGCACTCCCCCGGCTCGACGGTGAACGACACCCCCTTGACGATCTCGCGCCCACCGAAGGCGATGTGCAGGTCCCGGACCTCGACGAGATGGGTGGCCTCGGCGAGGCCGGTACCTCCGCGGGGGAGGTCGGTGGTGGATTCTTCGAGCTCGATACTCATCGTCGGGTTCCTTCCAGACGTGCGCCGAGGTGGCGGCCGAGAGTGGTGAATGCCAGTGCCACGACGACGATGACGAGGCCCGGGAAGATCTCCAGCCACCACGCGACGGTGATGTAGGAGCGGCCGGAGTCGAGCAGTGCACCCCATTCCGGCGCGGGCGGGGCCACGCCGAGACCGAGGTAGGCCAGGCCCGACGCCCAGATGATCGCCTGACCGACACCCAGGGTGACGGTGACGATCATCGGGCGCAGCGAGTTGGGGGCGATGTGCTGCAGCAGGATTCGACCCCGGGAGTGTCCGAGCGCGGTGGCGGCCTCGATGTACGGGGCGTTGCGGACGGCGAGGACCTGACCACGAACGATGCGCGCATAGCCGGGGGCGATGCCGATCCCGATGGCGAAGATCAGTGTGGCCGAACCCGGACCGAACACCGAGGTCAGCAGCAGACCGAGGAGCACGGTGGGGAAGGCGAACATGATCTCGATCCACCGGTTCGAGAGAGCGCCGGCGATCTTTCCGGACAGACCTGCGGCCAGACCGAACACGATGGCCAGAACCGTCGCCACCGCCACCGCACCGAGTCCGATGCCGAGGGACTCACGGGTGCCGTAGATGATGCGGCTCAACAGATCCCGACCGGAGAGATCGGTGCCGAACCAGTGCGCCCAGCTCGGTGGTTGCAGGGTGGCGTCGAGGTCGATCGCAAACGGATCATAGGGGGCGAGCAGGCCGGGCACGACGAGCGCGATCACCAGCAGGGCGATGACGACCAGCGAGGCGATCACCCCTGCGGGCAATGACAGTCGCCGCTTCTCTTCGGCGGGAAGCGGATTGCGGGTCTTGAGCCCGGCGAGGAGGGCGGACGGATCCGGCTCGGCGGACCCCTTCGAGACGGGATTCGACGGTGTCGATCCGGACGGTGTGTTGGTGGTGGTCACGGGACCTCGATCCGGGGGTCGATCTTGGTGTACAGGGCATCCACCAGCAGATTGGCGATGGTGTAGATGAAGGCGACGAAGATGACGATGCCGCTGACCAGGGGAACGTCACGAGACGACGCGGCGGTCACCAAGGTCTGGCCGATACCGGCCCGCGCGAAGACGGTCTCGGCGATGACCGCACCCGACAGCAGTGCGCCCATTGCCCAGCCGGAGACGGTGACGGCGGGGATCACCGAGTGCCGCAGCACATGTCGAGCCCGCACCGACAGGTCGTCGAGGCCACGGCTGCGGGCGGTCAGGACGAACGGCTGCTCGAGGGCGCGGGCGAACTCGTCGCGGGCGATCTGACCGAGGAACCCGGCGAGCGGGATCGCCAGGGTCAGCACCGGGAGCACCAGGCCCCAGGCGCCGGTGCCGCTCTCGACCGGGAACCAGCCGAGATTGATCGCGAACACGACGAGCAGGATCGAGCCGATCCAGTACTGCGGAAGCCCGGCGCTGACCGTCTCGACGACCGAGCCGATCGCACCCCACGGCCCACGGCGTCCGGCGGTGAGCGTGGTGAGGAACAGCACCAGCAACCAGGCGACGACGAGCGCGCTGACGGTGAGGATCAGGGTGGGACCGATCTGGTCGGCGATCACCTGGCTCACCGGTTGCTGGAGCTGATACGAGACCCCGAGATCGCCGTGCAGCAGTCCGCCGAGATAGTCGAGGTACTGCCGCCACACCGTCTTGTCGAAGCCGTACTGGGCGTTGACCGGGGCCAACTCCTCCGGTGTGCGTTCGCGGCTCTGCCCGCTGGAGAGATTGAGTAGCAGGGTGGCACGGTCGCCGGGGGCGTAGACCTGCAACAGGAAGGTGATGGTGGCCGCCGCCCACAGGACGAACACGGCCGAGCCGATCTTCCCCGCCCACCGCACCGCCGTGCGCGAGGGCCGTAGGCCGGTCCGCCCCGGCCGTGCGGGTTCGGCCGGTGTCGTGCCGCCGATCTTCTCGTCGGTGATGGTCACTTCACAAACCTCGCATCCGCGAACACCGGTTCGCCCTGGGACTTCTCGATCCACACGTCGTGCAGCTCGGGTGACGAGGCGATCGAGGTGGTCTGGGTGTAGAGACCGATCGCGAGTGCGTCGTCGGCGATCAGCTGCTGTGCGTCGGAGTACAGCCGGGTGCGCTGCGCCGGATCCGATGACGCATTGGCCTGCTCGATCAGCCCTTGCAGGTGCGGATCGTTGTAGAAGGCGTTGTTGAACGGATTCGGGTTGTCCTCGAGCCGCTGGCGCCAATTGATCAGCAGCAGACCGGGAGTGGGGCTGGTCCAGTAGCCGACGACGGCATCGTAGGTGTCGGGCTTGGCGTATTGCCCGCCGAAGTAGGCGCTCTGGGTGGCCGGATGGAGTTGAAGGTCGAAGCCGACCTCGCGGGCCTGCGCGGCCACGTCCTGCAGGATCACCGCACCCTCGGCGCCGACGATCGAATCCGCCGGGTAGACCACGCGGGCGGTCAGGCGTTGTCCGTTACGGGTGCGGACACCATCGGCATCCCGTCCGGTCCACCCCGCCTGGTCGAGCAACTGGTTCGCCTTGGCCGGGTCGTACGGGAAGTCGCCGGCGTTCGGGTCGTAGTCCGGGGTGCTCTGGCTCAGCGCACCGTTGGCGTTGTAGGGCACCACCCCGAGATAGGCGGTCTCCACGGCCTTCTTGCGGTCAGCGGAGTACGCCAGCGCCTGACGCACCAGCGGATCGTCGAACGGGGCGTGGGAGGCGTTGAGCGTGATCGCATTCGGGCGACCGGGGGTGATGTACTGCTGGGTCTGGAACCGTTGCGTGGCATCCGCCCAGTTGATCGCGGGCACGTTGTAGATCACGTCCGACGATCCGCTGGTCAGAGATCCGTAGCGCAGCACCGGGTCCTTGAGGAACTTCCAGATGACCTTGTCGACATAGGCCGGACCCTGGTGGCGGGCATTCGCCGGGGCGGAGTTGTAGTTGTCGTTGCGTTCGAAGGTGATGGAGCGGTTGCGATCCCAACGGACGATCTTGAACGGTCCGGAGCCGATCGGCTGTTCGCAGTTGGCCTTCGCCCCGCGGGCCAGGGCGGTCGGCGACTGGATCCCGAAGTAGCCCTGGGTGAGCACCGTCAGCAGCGGATCGTACGGCGACGTCAGGTGGATTCGGTAGGTCAGCGGGTCGACGGCCTCGTCGGAGGCGAAGTACGGGCCGATGTAGGCGGCGACGGTGCCGTTGGGCGCCTCGGGATTCAGGTAGCTCGCGAAGGTCGTCTTGACCGCCGCAGCGTCGAGATCGGTTCCGTCGGTGAACTTCACACCGGGCTTGAGGTGGAAGGTGTAGGTACGCCGATCCGGCGAGATGTCCCACGATGTGGCCAGCCACGGGACCACCTTGCCCGAGTCGTCCAGGGACACGAGATTGTCGAGGTACTGGCGCGCCAGGTACGCGTTCTGCACCCAGCCGCCGTGGATGCACGGTGGTTCCTGCTCGTGCCCGTACTCGATGACTCCGCCGGAGAGGTACTCCCCCTCGGCGGGTGGGACGCCGCTGGACCGGCCGTCGCCGGTCTGCGGGCCGCTGCACGCGGCGAGGACAACACACGCCGCCAGACCCAGGGCCGGCAGCAGGCGCGTCCGCAGGATGCGGACATGACGGATCACGAGAACTCCTTGCTCGGTGGACCGGCCAAAGCTAGAGGCAAACGACCTCCGGGCACATCGCTTGTCGTCAGCCTGATTCCAAGTGGGCGTCGGTGACGGGCGCCGTCGTAGCGTCGAGCGCATGCCCGCGCCCTTGAGATTCTCTGCCTTCGTGATGAACACGACCTCGCACATCCTGCATGGTGCGTGGCGTGCACCGGAGGCCCGTCAAACCGACTTCAATTCGCTGGACCACTGGATCGATCTCGCAAAGACATTGGAAGAAGCGAAGTTCGACTTCATCTTCTTCGCCGACGTGGTGGGACTCTACGACGACTACCAGGGTGACTGGAAGAAGTTCGTCGACTCCGGCCTGCAGATCCCGTCCAATGATCCGCTCGTGCTGGCCTCGGCGCTCGCCTCGCACACCGAGAACCTCGGCATCGCCATCACCAGCTCCATCCTGCAGGAGCATCCGTTCGACTTCGCCCGCAAGATCTCCACCCTCGACCATGCGTCCAAGGGCCGGGTGGCGTGGAACATCGTCACCAGCCTGTCCGACAATGCCTGGCGCAACTTCGGATACGAGGGCATCACCGGACACGACGACCGCTACGCCTGGGCCGACGAGTACGTCGACGTGGTCTACAAGCTGTGGGAGGGATCCTGGGACGAGGGAGCCCTGCTGCAGGACAAGGAATCCGGGCTGCACGCCGACTTCGACAAGGTGCACAAGATCAACCACGTCGGGCCCCGCTACTCGGTGGAAGGCCCCCATCTCGTGTCGCCGTCGCCGCAGCGTACCCCGGTGCTGTTCCAGGCCGGATCGTCGCAGACAGGCCGACGGTTCGCCGCCCGTAACGCCGAGGCCCAGTTCATCGTGTCACCGTCACCGGACGCCGCCCGCGGGCTGATCGACGACACCCGCAGGCTGGCCACCGAGGCGGGCCGCGACCCACAGGACATCCAGTTCTATCAAGGGCTTTCGTTCGTCGTCGGCAGCACCGAGGAGGAGGCGCAGCGCAAGGCACGCGAGCTCGACGAGCTGATCGATCCGTCGACGATCATCGCGCACTCGGCCGGCGGCATCGGCGTCGACCTCGGGTTCTACGATCTGGACACCCCGATCGGCAAGATCGAGACCCAGGGCAGCCAGAGCCTGGGGATCTGGCTGCGGGAGGCGATCCCGGACCGCGAGCCCACCGTGCGTGATCTCGCCCAGTTGCGCAGCCGCAGTGGACGTGTCGTGGGTACCCCGGAGCAGATCGCCGACGCGCTGTCGGGGTGGCGCGACGCCGGTGTCGGGGGAATCAACGTAATCAACGCGACCATCCCCGGCAGCTACATCGAGTTCGCCGAGCATGTGCTGCCGGTGCTGCGGGAACGTGGTCTGGCACAGCAGGATTACGCCGAAGGCACCGCACGGAGGAAGTTGAGCGGCCGGGATCGGCTCCCGGAGAGTCATCCGGCGGCCCGGTACCGTGGCGCATTCGCGGAGGTGCCGGCATGACCGTCGCCACCCGGATCGTCGGCGACCGCACCGCCGTCCTCGCCGAGATCGCAGCCGAGTCGGCCGCCCGTGAACGCGCCGCACAGGACCCCGCCGAACAGGTGGAACTGTTGCGGTCGGCCGGGCTCACCGCACTGACCCTCGACACCGAACACGGTGGTGGCGGTGCAGATCCGGTGGAACTGCTGGACTTCGTGATCGATCTGGCCCGCGCCGATCCGATCACCGCCCATATCCTGCGCGCCCACTTCTGGTTCGTCGAGCAGATCCGACGGCTCCCCGACGGCCCGGTGCGCGATCGCTGGAGCGCAGAGATCGCCGCCGGCAGGATCTTCGGCAATGCGAGCAGCGAACGTACCGGCACCGCAGGAAGTTTCGAACTGAGCACGCGGTTGACACCCATCGGCTCCGGCTGGGTGCTGACCGGGGAGAAGTTCTACTCCACCGGCACCTCGTTCTCCGACTACGTTGCCGCACAGGCGATTATCGATGACGGCAGCAACCGGATCGCCCGGGTGATCGTTCCCGTCGACCGGCCGGGCGTCACGGTGATCGACGACTGGGACGGGATCGGTCAGCACCGGACCGGGACCGGGTCGACCACCTTCACCGACGTCGCGGTGTCCGACGACGAGATCCTCGCGATCCTCGATCCGGCGTCGGAGCTCCCGATCGCCAACGATGCCCCGCTGCTGCAGCTGTTCCTGCAGGCGCTGATCACCGGCATCCTGTTCTCGGTGGCCGACGACGCGGCCGGTCTGCTGCGCTCGCGGACGCGGAGTTTTGCGCATGCCCCGGACCCCTCACCACGGCACGACCCGATCCTGCTGGCCACCGTGGGCGAGATCGATGCGGCGGCGCATGTGGCCCGGGCGGCCGTCCTCGCCGCCGGTGCCGACATCGAGGCCGCGACCGTCGCCGCCCGGCGTGGCGAGATCGATCCCGGCCTGTTCGACCGGGCCGCTCTCGCGGCGGCACGGGTCAAGGTGCACGTCGACCGGGTGGCGCTGCCCGCGGCGTCGTCGTTGTTCGAGGCAGGCGGTGCGTCGTCGGCGAGTCGGGCCCGCAATCTGGACCGGCACTGGCGCAACATCCGGACGATCACCTTGCACAACCCGACGTCGTACAAGGCGGTGGCGGTCGGTGACCTGCTGGTCAACGGGAACCCGCTACCACGTAACGGCTACTTCTGAGCGCTGTTCCCGCCAGGTGTCCGTGCTCGACGGACCTGGGCGCGGCGGACCCGGATCCGGGCGGTGGTGCACCATCACCGCCCGGACGCCGGTGGCGGGGTCTAGCGTGTACCCGTGACGTCAGCTCCACCACGTCTGCGGCTCGGTCAGATCATCACCGGTGACACCGGCCACCGCTATCGCATCGACCAACGCCTCGGTTCCGGCGGGTACGGCGCCCTCTATCGTGCGTCGCGGCTGGCACATGCGAGCGATCGGTCACTGCGCACTGTCTGCGTCAAGGTCTGCGCCAGCGCCGCCGACTGGCACGGCGAGGCACATATGGGCAATCTCCTGGCCGATCAGCCCGAGGTGGTGAGGATGCTCGACGCCTTCGCCTTCGCCACCGGTTCCCGTGGCCCCACCCGCTATGCGGTCGTCACCGAGTACCTGCGGGAGGGCACCGTCGCCGACCGGATCGCCGACGACGTCTGGCGTGGGTGGTCGGCGACGACGGTGCGCCGTGAGATCCAGCGCCTGCTCGGTGTGCTGCGGCTGATGCACGCGGCCGGGGTCACCCATCGGGACATCAAGCCCGACAATGTGTTCCTGCGCGACGGGAACCTGGTGCTCGGTGACTTCGGGATCGCCAAGCACTCCCTGAGCCCCAAGAACTCCCCCGTCGACGCCTACACCCCCGCCTACACCCCCACCGACATGGAGCACCGCAGGCACTGGGCCACGTGGATCGACATCTACCAGGTGGGATTGCTCGCCTGCACTCTCCTGACCGGCCAGGACTGGACCAACGACGACGTCTCCCGCATCCGGTCCCTACCCGCTCCGGAGGATCTGCGGTGCTGGATCTGGCATGCCACCGCGGGCAAGGGACTGCGCTACGTCGACGGCACCCAGGCCCTGACCGCGCTCGTCGATCTGCGGTCGGTGGACATGGGGCCCAAACGGGGGCCGGTCGCGTTGACCGGCCATCACGTGGTGGTGACCGGCCGCTTCGACACCGGCACCCAACGCGAACTGCACCACCTCATCGAGGGGGCCGGCGGGACGATGGGCTCCACCGTCACCGACGAGACCACCGTGCTGGTGCGGGGCGCGGCCCCCGACGGCGCCACGGGTGGCGTCGGCGAGGGCCGCATCCTGTTCGCCGTACACGAGCGTAAACGCCGTGGCCAGCAGATCCATGTGATCGACGAGACGCGTCTGTGCAAGCTGGTGGGTCTGGTGTCGGTGTCCCGGTGAGACACCGACACCGCACGCTCAGTTGACCCAGCACTCCCCTCTGCCGCTGTAGCGGTCGACGGCGGTGTCGCGCGCCATGGTGGTGGCGTACTGCCGCTCGAAGGCCGGCAGCAGCGCGCGGTTGCGGGTTTCGAGCTCGTCCTGCCAGGCGCGGATCTGCGGACCCCGCTCCTGCAGCTCGGCGAGCACGGCCTGCTCGTCGACAGTGGTGATCACCCCGTCGTCCAGGACGATCCGGCCGTCGACGACGACGGTCCGGATCGACGATCCGTTCTCGGAGTACACGAGGTGGTATTCGGGACGGTTGCGCGGGGTGAACGAGAGGGTGGTCATGTCGTAGAACACCAGATCGGCACGCTTGCCGACCTCGATGCTGCCGACCGTGTCACCCAGACGCGCCGAGCGGGCCCCGCCGAGGGTGCCCGCGGTGAGCACCTCCTGCGCGGTGGGCCAGCGGCGGTGGTCGGGACCGGTCACCTTGTGCAGCAGGGCGGCGGTCTTGACCACCTCGGACATCCGTGCGGTGTCCGAACTCGACATACCGTCGGTGCCGAGCCCGACAGTGATCCCCTTGTCCATGTACTTGCGCCACGGCGCGATCCCCGAGCCGAGTTTGAGATTGGAGATCGGGTTGTGCGAGACCGACGCCCCGGCGCCGGCGATCACGTCGAGATCGTCGTCGGTGAGCCAGATCCCGTGGGCCATGGTGACATGCTCGTCGAGTACGCCGAGGGACTGCAGGTGCCCGACCATCGTCTTGCCGAACCTCTCCTCGGCGGTGACCGCCTGGGTTCGGGTCTCGAGCACGTGGATATGGAATTCGAGGTCGAACTCGCGAGCGAGTTCGCTTGTGCCGACCAGCATCTCGGGGGTACATCGTTGCGGCGCCGAGGGGCCCACCATGAAGCGCAGCCGCCCGTCCCCGAAGTCGGCGTAGCGGGTGGCTGCTGCACGGGCGAACGCCAGGTAGTCGTCGGTGCCGGTGACGGCGAGCGCGTCGAGCTCGCGACGCAGCTCCGGCTCGAGCGTGTCCCGCAGGAACGGGAAGTGATCGATGAACGGGACATCCATCACGTGCCCGGAGATGTTGGCGCGGATGCCGATCTCGTCATAGGCATCGAACACCGCGGCGAGCTGACCCTCCGACTGCCCGGGGATCTCCAGGACGTCGTCTACCAGGGTGGTGACACCGTTGCGCAGCGACTCGAGTGCCACCAGCTGGGAACGCAACCGGATGAGATCGGGGGAGATCGGCTCCAGGCCGAGCACCGGATAGGACAGCAGCATCCAGTGTTCGAGCGGGAGGTTGTCGAGCCGCGCCCGGTACAGCGCCTCCCAGGAATGCGTGTGCGCGTTGACATATCCGGGTGTCACCAGCCGATCCCGACCCTCGATGAGGGTCTCGTCCGGACCGATGACGAGGTCGGTGCCGATCTCGGTGATCTGGCCACCACGGACCCGGATCGACCGGGTGATCGGGGTGGCCCCGTGGACGTCGTCCATGGTGAGCACGGTGGCGTTGCGGATGAACAGATTTCGGCCGTCGGGGTTGAGGGCAGAGGGTTTCTGGGTGGTGGATGCGTGGGTCATCGTCGTCGTCCCTTCGGAGGCTCGGAAAGGTGGTCAGCGGGCCGCGAGCCGGGTGCGGCCGAATTCCAGTGCGGCATAGGCGAATGCGGCGGTCATTCCGCCGGCCAGCCAGGACAGGTCCAGCCCGCCGAGGGCCTTCGCTCCGGGGCCCTGCAGGATCGACAGCGTGCCGTACATGAAGATCCAGGTGCTCAGGACGCCGATCGCGAGGGCGATCAGAGCGGTCGGCCGGACCATCGGGATACGACGTTCCGCCGGTGCCGCGAACAGGTCTGCGGCGTTCACGGATTGACGTGCCACGTAGAACCAGTGCACGAGAACCACCGCGGCCCAAGGGGTCACCCAGCCGACGATGGCGACCAGCCAGGTGTCGATGATGGTTGCGAAATCGCTGTTGAGGACGAAGAACACCACCACGGCCATGGCCACGACGCCGATCAGGACGTTGAGGATGCGACGGTCTTTCCGGATGTCGAGGGCCTGGGTGGACACGGTGCAGGTGTAGATGTTGAGGATGTTGGTGGCCAGCGGACCGTGCACGACCAACAGCAGAACCGGGATGGCAAGGGCGCCATAGGCGTCGACGATGATCTGACCCGGGTCCCCAGAGGTGCTCAGCGTGGCCAGGGTGGCGCCGAGGGCACCGAGCCAGATGACCGGGATGAACTGACCGAGCGCGCTGGCCAGGAACAACTTCCGGGACGGGACATCACGCGAGACGAATCGGGAGTAGTCACCCGCGTAGCCGAGCCAGGTCAGTCCCCACCCGATTCCGATCGCCGTCATCACGGTGGTGATCGCACCCCAGTGCGCGGAGGTACCCAGCGACGGGTCGGTGGCGTGGCCCCAGTCGACGTCGAGTCCGATCCAGGCGACACCGGTCATCACCATGAGGATCGCAACGGTGGGTGGGACGGTCCAGCGTTCGAAGGTGGAGATGACGCGGTAGCCGAACCACGCGATGGTGACCTGAGTGATCATGATCACCGCGGCGACCAGGATGCGGGCGCCGTTGTTGGTGCCGCCCGCGTCGATGATGCCGATGCGGCCGAGCAGGGCCATCACCAGGTCGAGCACGATCCACGTGTTCACCGCACACCAGCCCATGCACACCACGGCCTGGACGGCGGCCGGCAGGTAGGCACCGCGACGGCCGAACACGGCGCGTGACAACACCATTCCGGTGACCCCGGTGCGCTGCCCGATGACCACGAACAGGCCGAACAGCGCCATGCCGATGGCGTTGCCCGCCACGAGCACGGCGATGGTCTCCCAGAGGCCGAGCCCCATGCCCACGCCGAGCGCACCCAGAACCCAGTTGATCGGTGCGATGTTGGCGCCCGCCCAGATCCAGAACTGTCCACGCAGGTCATGGGTCTTGGCCGACTCGGGGATGAGTTCGAGCTCGGCCTCGTGGTCGCCGTGGTCGGGGCCGGCGGTCTGATCCGGTCGGGGTCGGGTGTCGGATTCGCCACCGGCACGGGTGACGGTGTCGAGATCAGTGGTGTCGCCGGTGACCACTGCAGAGCGCTTCACCACCGATCGGAGTGCGGCAAGTGAGGTCATGATGGGGGTTCCTGTCGGGAAGGGAGGTCCAGTGGGATCGGCGCGCCTTTGCGCTCCCATCAATCATCACGGCGCGAACTCCCGGGGACTATGTACATAATGTCTGTGACTGATCGATGAGTGTCGACGATGTGCTCATCACGTCCGACCGTGCTCAACCCACACCGGCCTGCGAGACCAGATGAGCGATCTTTCCGACACCACCGGTGGTCTGACCCTGCGTGACGCGCTCGACGATCCCGCGCTCGCCGCCGCCCGGCCGACCGTTCTCGCCGGGTGGAACGCACTGGGCACCCCGCTGCGCTGGGTGCACACCAGCGAGGTGCTCGACGTGGCCGACCTGCTCTCCGGCGGTGAGTTGGTGTTGGTGGCCGGGGTACTCCTCGGTGACGCCGACGAGGCCGCGATGCGCGCCTATCTCGATTCGCTCGCCGACGTGGGGGCCGCCGGCCTGGCCGTCGAAGGACCGCGCCTCGGCGGTGTTCCACAGCCGCTCGTCCACCAGGCCGCCGCCCGCGGCTTCCCACTCATCGAGCTCGGTGAGGTGGTGCGCTTCGTCGACGTCACCCATGCGATCAACAGCCGACTGGTCGCGGCCCAGGTGCGCGAACTCCAGGCCAACGACCAGGTCACCCATGCACTCGCCGGAATCCTTGCCGCCCAAGGCGATATCGCATCGATGGTGGAGGCGCTGTCGGAGTTGACCGGATGCTCGGTGACGGTGCGCTCGATGGCCGGGGCGGTGATCGCCGAGACCGCCGTCGCCGACGCCCGTCCCCGCGGCTACGCACGTGTGGCGCCGATCGACTCGGCCGGCGTGACCGTCGCCACCCTGGAGCTCACCCCCCGCCCGGGCGTCGATCTCCACCTCATCGAGGCCGCCTGCCGACGCGCCCCGGAACCGCTCGCCCTGGCACTGCTCCGCGGACAACCGCTCACACGGTCGGATCAGCATGTGCGCGAGATCTTCCGGCTGCTCGCCGTCGGCGCGGACCGAGACAATCGCCGACGCCCCGAGGACGTTCTCGCCGCCCAGGTCGCCACCGCCGGGCTGGGTCTCGACGGTCCCGGCCTGTTCGCCGGCGTGGTGGCCATCTCCGTGAGTGGCACACTGCACACGGTGGAACTGTCAGAGGCGTTGCGCCGCAACGGGAACAATGTGCTGTCGGAGATCCGGGACGGCGCCCACCGCTCGATCGTGCGGATACCGATCCGCGGTTCGACCCCGACCGGCGCCGACGTGGTCGACCTCCTCACCTCGTCGGCCCTGCCCGGGGACCTACGGATCGGGGTCACCGAACCGGCCCCGGACATCCTCTCGCTGGCCCCGTCGATGGCGACGGCCCGCACAGCAGCGGCGTCGGCGTCGGCGCGCGTGTACGTCGTCCGGGCCCGCGATGTGGTGGTGGCGCACCTGCTCGACGATCTCGACGCCGCCGCCGTCGGCGAATTCTGCACAGAGGTGCTCGGTCCGCTGTTGGACTCCGACCGCGCCGACGAGCTCCTCCTGACCCTGGTCATGCTGCACCGCTGTGGTTCCCGGGTGGCCGCCGCGCAGACCCTGAACATCCACCGTCAGACCATGTACCAACGACTCGACCGGATCGGCGTCATCCTCGGTGGGCTGCCCGACGAAGCCACCGGCGCCCGCGGCGCACTGATCGTCGCCGCCGAACTGGAACTGGTGCGACGCGGCATCGCTCCCTGACGTCGGCGGTGGTTACGTCGACGACTTCGGCCGACCGAGGTTTCGACACGCCTCGTCGCTCCGCTCCTCATCGGCTCAACCAGCAACAACCACCCGATGGTCGAGCCGGGACCGAGCCCCACAGGGCGAGGACCCGAGTCGAGACCCAGCAAGCCCCAAAACGCCCGCAACCACCCTCGCAGTACTCACCCACCAGCCCCGACCAACCGAGGTTTCGACACGCCCCGTCGCTCCGCTCCCCATCCGCTCAACCAGCATTCGGCTCGACCCGCAATCGGCGCATCCGAAGTCGAGGCGGGGCGGGAAGGCGAATAATCGCCTCATGAGCACACCGGCCGGTCTCGCCCGATTGCTGCCCGGACTCGACGTCGTCCGCCGCTATGACCGCACATGGTTGCGCGGAGATCTGGTGGCCGGGGTGGTACTGACCGCGCTGCTCATCCCGGCGGGCATGGGCTATGCGGAGGTCGCCGGGCTGCCACCGGTCAACGGCCTGTACGCGACGGTGGTGCCGTTGATCGCCTATGCCATCGTCGGGCCGTCGCGCATCCTGGTGCTCGGTCCCGACTCCTCGCTGGCACCGATCATCGCCGCCGCGATCATCCCCCTCGCCGCGGTGTCGGGTGAGCGCGTCGCACTCGCCGGGATCCTCGCGATCGAGGTGGGCGCGGTACTGCTCCTCGGCGCGCTGCTGCGGCTCGGATTCGTGACCGACCTGCTGTCCAAACCGATCCGGATCGGCTATCTCAACGGCATCGCATTGGTGGTGTTGCTCGGCCAGCTGCCGAAGCTGCTGGGCTTCAGCACCAGTGGGGAGTCGGTGATCGAGGAGGCCGCGGAGATCGTCCGCGGCATCGCCCACGGGGAAGTGGACTGGTTGCCGACGACGATCGGCCTGGCATGCCTGGCGGTGATCTTCGGGTTCAAGCGCTGGTACCGGGCGATCCCGGGAGTGCTGGTTGCGGTGGTGGGGTCGATCGTGGTGGTCGCGGCGTTCGGCTGGGCCGACCGGCTGCCGGTGGTCGGCGCGATGCCCCGCGGCCTGCCTTCTCCACAGCTCAGCGGCGTGACCTGGCACGACGCGGTGTCACTGATCGGGCCCGCGGTCGGTATCGCGCTGATCGCCTTCACCGACACCAGCGTGCTGTCCCGGACCTTCGCCGCGCGGTCCGGGACCTCCGTCGACGGCAGCCAGGAGATGGGCGCCGTGGGTGTGGCCAACGTCGCCGGCGGGGTGTTGGGCGGCTTCCCGATCTCGGCGTCGTCGTCGCGCACACCTGTCGCCGAGCAGGCCGGGGCGCGGACTCAGCTCGCACCGCTGGTCGGGGCGGTCCTCATCGTCGTGTTCATCCTGGTGGCGCCGGGGGTGACGGCGTATCTGCCGTCGTCGGCGCTGGCCGCGGTGGTCATCTCGGCGGCGATGGCGTTGGTGGATGTGCGAGGCGTCGTCGCCCTGTTCCGGATCAACCCGGTGGAGGGGGCACTGAGCGTCGCGGCATTCCTCGGGGTGGCGCTGATCGGTGTGCTGCAGGGCATCGTCGTCGCGATCGCACTGTCGCTGGTGGCCTTCGTCAACCTCGCGTGGCGCCCCTACCGGACCGAGCTCGGGCTGGTGCCGGGTATACGGGGCTACCACGACCTGAGTCGCTACCCGGCTGCCGAACGCATACCCGGGGTGGTGATCGTGCGGTTCGATGCACCACTGTTCTTCGCCAACGGCGGCATGTTCGACGACTTCGTCCGCTCGAAGGTGCGCACCGCGATCTCCGACGGACGAGCGGTGGAGACCGTGGTGGTGGCCGCCGAGCCGATCACCGAGATCGATGCGACCGCCGTCGACGAGCTGGTGGAACTCGACGACTGGCTGCGCTCGCACGGAATCGAACTGTTGTTCGCCGAGATGAAGGACCCGGTCCGCGACCAACTGGCCCGGTACCGACTGACCGTCGACGGGAGGCCTCGCTTCGACAACTTCCACTTCGCACCGACGACGGGAGCTCGGATCGACGAGATCACGGGACATCTACGCACCGACATCACCGGAGTGGACATCGACGGGTCGGCCGAGGTCGGCGACGCCGAGCGCCCAGTCGACGACACCGAGCGCCCAGTCGACGACACCGAGGGCACGGTCAACGACACCGAGGGCACGGTCGGGGGAAACGACGGTCCGGTCGGCCACCGCGAGGGCGTCGTGGACAAGAAACGCGAGCGTGGACGACGCGACGACGGCTGAACGGGACGGTCACCCCGGACCGGCGACCGCGTCGGCGATACAGCCGTCCTACGAACGGGGGGTTTAGCGCGAGCTCCATCGCTTCTGGACGGACACGGACGTAGTGTCGCCGACAGAAGAATGCCACACCCGGGGAGGGAGTGACCATGGGCGACTTCGACTTCGACTTCGACATCGACACAGCCATGGCCGATGCCTGGGGCGACTACCGACATCACCTCGGCGGTCTGCTGACCGTCCTGGCGATCGGCGATCACTACGTGGTCGGGCACACCTCGGAGATCCCCGAGGGGCGACATGTCCGTATCCATTTCACCGTCACCGGTGCCCATCGCGTCCGCGCCACCATCAGATCCGACGACCTCGCCGCCACCCCTGGGGCGCAGGCGACCCTGGCACGCGGATTGCGCCTGCTCGGCTGGCGGAAGCTGCGCGACGGCGACCACATCAGTGAGGTGGGACGCCGCCGCGCCGAAGAACTGGCATCCCGCGCCGTGGCGACGTTCCGGGAGATCTGGGGTGTGGTGCATCCGGTGTTCCTCGACGGCCCCGATCCCGGCCCGCGCGAGCCCGTCCTCGAATGGACGAGGCTGCCCCATGACCATCGGGAGTTACGGACGCTGGTGGTCGAGTCACTCGAGGCGATGGCCGGGGAACCGCTGGTGGTGGACGACGACGGCGACATCCCGTTGCCGACCGGCGAGGTCCGCTCGTGGTTGCGGGTGATGCCCGACCGTCCGACCCTGGAGTTCTTCGGCACCATCGTCCCCGAGGTCCGCGACATCGAGACGGCCTTCGAGTTCGTCGCCACCCGGTCGGTGGAGTACACCGGGATCAAACTGCTGGTCCACGGTACGTGCGTGGTGGCGGTTCTGACCGTCGAGATGACCGCCTTCTCCCGGCATAACATGGCCGTCGGCGTCGCGCAGTGGTTGCAGTTCGTCGCCGAGGTCCGTCCGGAGATCCTCGCGGAGCTGACCGACACGCTGCCGCCGCGCTCGCCGAAACCCGTCCCTCGCCGCAAGCCCTGACCGGGCAGGCACCAGAGTGCCGATGCGGTCTGCCCGGTGACTCCGGGCCCCCACACCACCTGACCCTCTCACACGACGATGCCGGTGACTCCCCCGCGGGAATCACCGGCATCGTCGGGTTCGGGTGGATCGGATTCAGGTCAGTGCGACCACGCCAGACCGTTCGCCCAGGTCCGCGCCGCCTCCTCGGCGTAGGCCCCGAGACCGTGCGTCGCCTGGTACTCGCGGTAGTCGACGCGACCACCACCGGCACGGACACCATCGACCCATGCGCTGGTCAGCGGCGCGGGTGCGACCAGGTCGAACAACCCCTGCTGGATCAGCATCGGCGCGCGGTATCCGGTGTCGGGGACCTTCACCAAGTCCTGCACCGCGTCGAGAAGCGGCCCCTCGGAGAGCGGCTTGGCGACCAGCTGCCCGACGGTCAGCCCCTTGGTGGCACGACCTTGATTCGGGTAACAGAGGGTCTGCGCGTCGTCGACGACCTTCTTGCCCAGCGGGGTGAGGTAGGAGTCGACGTCGATGTCGGGGCGGGCGACCTTGGTGCCGGCCAGGACGTACGAGACATAGGTGACGTAGTCGGGCACCTCGACCGGCGGCATGCCCGGGGCGACCGCGGCCAGCAGACGCGAGGTGTCCACCGGCACCGACTGTGCGGCGATGCCGACGTTGGTCAGCTCGGGAGCATAGGTGGGGGCCAGATGCCCGGCCCACACGGCGGTCTGGCCGCCCTGTGATCCACCGGAGGTCAGGTACTCGGTGCCCGCGGTCTCCCCGGTGTACTGCTCGATCACGGTGCGGGCGGCGCGGACCGAGTCGATCATGTTCTTGCCCTGCATCTCGCCATCGGCGTACGCGTGCACACCCGGTCCGCCGAGACCGGCGTACTCGGTGGCCACCAGCACGTATCCGTCGTTCAGCCATGGACCGAACCAGTCGTCCCACCGGCCCTTGCCGTCGATCTTGGTGCCCATGCGGTCGGTGACGGTGCACTGGTCGCCGAGGCCCGAGGTGCCGTGGCCCCAGGCGTGGATTCGGTACGCACCGCCGCGCGGATTGCGCTCGGGGATCGAGACCGTCGCACGGACCGGAACGAGTTCGCCGTGGGAGTCCTCGGACAGGTAGGTGACCGCGATGACGCGACCGGCGCCGGCCATCCGGGAGTTCGGTTGGTTCGTGATGTCCGTGGACTCGACGACGCTGCCGGCCCCCTGCTGCGAGGTCGGCCGCGGCGCGGCAGCGGCCGGGGCCGAGCCGAGGAAGATCCCCGCCACCACGGCGACGACCCCTACCACGACCGTGATCACCACGGTTCTCATCAGTGCACGCACGACGATCGCACTCCCTTCGATCAACCGAACAACATTCGGGAATTAGGTTAGCCTAAACGATTGTTTCGGGCAGGCGCCACGGGGTGGCCGCAGGCCCTCCGATGCGGCATCCTGAGAGGCGATGCCGGACGAACTCCTGATCGCGCGTAACGCCGAGGCGGACTCGTCGCTGCCCTACGTCATCCGGTTGCCGCTCGGGGTGGACGGCATCGTGCTCAAGACCCGTGACACCTGGCCACGTACGGCCAAGGTCTACTGCCATCGGGTGGAGCAGTGGCCGGCCGAGGCGGAGATCATCGAGCGGGTCCCCGTGCGGTCGATCAGCCGACGCGGCGCGGCCATCGACCTGGTTCTGGACCGCTCGCGAGAGAACCGCTCGCAGTTCGTCCTGACGCGGGCACGAGGCCGGGAGGTGGTGTTCTGGCAGTCGCGGCGCACCGCCAAGCAGGCCCGGCCGAATGTGGTCACCCCCCGGGCCCGGGCACACGGGCATGTGGTCGAGATCGTCGTCGACACCAGGGAGCGCTACGCCTACACGTTCTCCGCCCAGCAGGCGACGGTGAGCAAACGCGCCCTGCCGGTGGGTGACTACGCGGTCTTCCACGGCGAGATCCTGATCGCGGCGGCCGAGCGCAAGAGCATCGAAGACCTCTCGAGCAGCCTGTTGTCGGGCAAGCTCACCTATCTGCTCGCCGACCTCGCCCGGCAACCGCGCGCGGCCCTCGTGGTGGACTCCGGGTATTCGGCCCTGTTCAAGCTCGAGCACGTGTCGGCGTCGGCGGTGGCCGACGCCGCCGCCGAGGCACAGGCCCGATTCCCCGCGGTACCGATCGTCTTCTGCGAGACCCGACCGCTCGCTCAGGAATGGCTGTATCGCTGGTTCGGGGCGTGTCTCGACGAGTACCTGCTGACCACTGCCTCCGATGCCGCCCCACGGGCCCTGAGCCCCCGCGACCCACCCGTTCCGGCCGTGGTCCGGGCGTGGGCCCGAGAAGCCGGGTACACGATGTCCGACCGTGGTCGAATCCCTGCCGATGTGCTCACCGCGTATCTGTCGGCCGAACGACGGTGACGCCGCTCACCGGCTAGATTGAGGCGATCAGTCGTCATCGACCTCCGGGGGACACCATGAATTCGCCGTATCCGCAGGGCCAGAATCCCTACGCCGCACCACAATTCGGACAACAACCCCAATACGGTCAGCCCTATGGTCAGCCGGGCCACGGCCATCCCCAGCAGGTACCGCCCCACCACGGTCAACCCCAGTACGCGCAACCGCAACCCGGCCAGGCCCAGCACGGCCGACATCCGTACGCGCAACCCGCGTACGGACAGGCACTGCCCGGGGCACAGGGGCAAGGTGTGGCGATCACGACCCAGTTCTTCCCGCTGATGTGGATCCTGTTCTTCATCAAGCCCAAGATCGTCGTCGACGGCCACGAGTTGCCGGCGGCGGTGTGGGGCCGCAACGAGATCCCGCTCACCCCGGGACAGCACCACCTGCACGTGTTCGTGCCGTACTTTCTTCCGCCGAAGATCGGGAAGGCGGATCTGCCGATCCTGGTCCAGCCGAATCAGCCCGTCGAACTCCAGTACCGCGCTCCCCTGTGGGCCTTCAGCGGTGGATCACTCGGTCCGGGACCGCAGCCGTACAAGGGACTCGGCGCGATGATCGGGATCACCGCGATCATCTTCCTGTTCGCCATGCTCCTCGTGCTGTTGCCGCTGCTGGCAGCCTGATCATCGTCGACTCCGGCGCGTTTCCCCGCCCGGGGCCGGGAACGCCGATCACCCGCCCGGCGTGCACCGGCGGGGCGATCGGCGTCTCGTGGAGATCCGCTGACTGAAGTCGTTGCGGGAGAATCAGTTCCAGGTCCAGATCCAGCGACGGCTGCGCGGGTCGAATTGACGAACACGGCGCTTGCGGCGAGTGGGGCCCTGCTGCTGAGGGTTGTTGTTCCGGGGCTGGGCCATGTGACGGTGTCCTCTCATCATCGAGTCGAGATCCGCTGCGGGGGTTGGTCCCCCACCGGGGGCGTCTCTCACTGACGAGATCGACGATGCCGCCCCATCCTGGCCCGCGGTTGGCATCCACCTGGCAGGTTTCTGGCCACCGCAACGCGCTTGTCAGACGGCCGAATCCGGGAATGCGATCACCGAGAGGAACCGGCACGGCATCTCCAACAGCGCCACCGGCCCGTGCGGTCCCTCACCGTCGAGCTGCATGGCATCGCCGGGGGCGAGCCGATACACGGTGCGGCTGTGCGCGTACTCCATCACGCCGGACAGCATGTAGATGAACTCGGTGCCGGGATGCTGGAACAGTGGTTGCGTCACCGAGTCCTCGGTGAGGGTGACCAGCAGACACTCGAGCCGTTTGTGCTCGCCTCGCAGCGAACCCAGCAGCTCGTAGTCGTGACCCTCCTTGGAGCCGGCACGCACGATCCGCGAGCCCTCCCCCGACTTGACGTACACCGCCGACCGTTCGACGTCGGCACCCCGGAACAGTGAGGTCACCGAGACGTCGAAGGCGGTCGCCAGACGGGCGAGAGTGCTCAGACTGCACGAGGTCTGGGCGTTCTCGATCTTCGACAGCATCGCCTTGGAGATGCCGACGCGAGCGGCCATGTCGCCCACCGTGAGCCCCTCCTGGAGTCGGAGTCTGCGGACGTTGGTGGCGATCGCGGTCTCGAGTTCGAGCTCCTCGACGGACTGATCGGACGGACGATCTCGGGCGATACCCGACTGATTGCGGATCAGGGCATCGTCGTTCACGTTTCCAGTGGTCGCGTGCGCGCCCGGCGTGTCCTCCATCGAGCCAGCATAACGGGAAACATCGTCCACTGTCGGGAACCGGGGCAGTGCTCCGACCGCACCGGCCACCCGCTGCCCACCGTGCAACGCGCACATGGTGTACCCACCCCCTCCCGGGGTATCGCGAATCCGCCACACCGTGTGCCGGAGTGGCGGATTCGCAGATCGATCGGTTGACTCAGAAGCCGGTTCCGGTGCCCGGAATCCACCCGGTGCCGGCGAGCGGTACGCGGGCCATGGCGGCCGCCTCCATCGAGATGGCGACGAGGTCCTCCGGCTCGAGGTGCTGTAGGTGGGCCTTGCCGCAGGCGCGGGCGATGGTCTGGGCCTCCATGGTGGTGACCCGCAGGAAGTTGGCCAGACGACGCCCACCCTCGATGGGGTCGAACCGTGCCGACAGCTCGGGATCCTGGGTGGAGATGCCCGCCGGGTCACGGCCGTCCTGGAAATCGTCGTAGTAGCCTGCGGCCGAACCGATCTTCTCGTACTCGGACGCGTAGCGCGGATCGTTGTCGCCCAGGGCGATCAGGGCCGCGGTACCGATCGCGACGGCGTCGGCACCGAGGGCCATGGCCTTGGCGACGTCGGCACCGTTGCGGATACCGCCGGACACGATCAGCTGCACGCCATCACTGCCTCCCTTGCGGTGCACGCCGAGTTCCTCGAGCGCCTGCACGGCCTGCGGGATGGCGGCCAGCGTCGGGATGCCGACGTGCTCGATGAAGACCTCCTGGGTAGCCGCGGTGCCACCCTGCATACCGTCCACCACCACGACGTCGGCGCCGGAGTGCACGGCCAGCTTCACGTCGTAGTAGGTGCGCGAGGCGCCGACCTTGACGTAGATCGGCTTCTCCCAGTCGGTGATCTCGCGCAGCTCGTTGATCTTGATCGCGAGGTCGTCCGGACCGGTCCAGTCGGGGTGGCGGCAGGCCGACCGCTGGTCGATGCCCTCCGGCAGGGTGCGCATGCCCGCGACCCGCTCGGAGATCTTCTGACCCAACAGCATTCCGCCACCACCGGGCTTGGCACCCTGGCCCAGGACCACCTCGATGGCGTCGGCCTTGCGCAGGTCGTCGGGGTTCATGCCGTAGCGGGACGGCAGGTACTGGTAGACGAGGTGCTTGGACTGGCCGCGCTCCTCCGGCGTCATGCCGCCGTCACCGGTGGTGGTGGAGGTGCCCACCTCGGACGCGCCGCGGCCCAGTGCCTCCTTGGCACCGGCCGAGAGTGCACCGAAGCTCATCCCCGCAATGGTGACCGGGGTCTCGAGATGCAACGGGTACTTGGCATGTCGACCACCCAGGGTGACGTCGGTGTCGCAGCGCTCGCGGTAGCCCTCGAGCGGGTACCGCGACATCGAGGCACCGAGGAACAGCAGGTCGTCGAAATGCGGGAGCCTACGCTTGGCACCCCAACCCCGGATGTCGTAGATGCCGGTCTCGGCGGCCCGCTGGATGGCCGCGATGGTGGTGCGGTCGAAGGTCGCGGACTCACGCAGTCCGCGCTGCTCGAGGGAGCGGTTGTCGGTCATGGTTCTCTCCGGAATCGGGGTGATGTGTGGTTGCGGCGCAGCAGTTCTCGGCGGTCAGTACGCCGAGGAGTTGTCGCTGTGGAAGTGGTACAGCGTGCGGGCCGAGCCGTAGCGGGTGTAGGAGGCGGGGTCGTCGTCCTTGAAGCCGGCGGCCTTGAGCAGACCGGCCAGCTCCTCGAGATGCTCGGCCTTCATCGGCTTCGCGACGCAGTCGGCGCCGAGTGAGGCGACCTCACCACGGACATAGAGGCGGGTCTCGTAGATCGAGTCACCCAGGCCCTGGCCGGCGTCACCGCGGATCACCATCCGCCCGGCCTGCGCCATGAACGCACTGTTGTGACCGACGTTGCCGCCGACGACGATGTCCACACCCTTCATCGAGATACCGCAGCGTGCCGCCGCATCACCCTCGATGACGAGCAGACCGCCGTGGGCGGTGGCGCCCGCGGACTGCGACGCATTGCCCTTGACCACCACGGTGCCGCTCATCATGTTCTCCGCGACGCCGGTGCCGGCGTTGCCGTTGATGGTGACCTCTGCCTGCTGGTTCATCCCGGCGGCGTAGTAGCCCACGTGACCCTCGATGGTGATCTTGACCGGCGCGTTGACGCCGGCGGCCACACTGTGCCCCCCGGCCGGGTTGATGATCTCGACCTCACCCGAGATGTCACCGTGCAGAGCCGAATTCACTTCGCGCAGGGGTGTGGTGGCGAGATCGAAGGTCGTGTTCAGCGTGTCGGTGTTGTTCAGCGTGTCGGTGTTGTTCAGCGTGTCCATGCGTAGACCACCTCGGGTTCCGGTTCCCAGATTCGGGCATTCTCGACGCCCGGCAGATGTGCCAGGGCACGGTATTCACTGGCCATCGCGACCCAATCGGAGGTCTCGGCGATCACGGCCGGCTTGCAGGCGATGGCGTCGCGCACCACCGCGAAGGAGTCGCGGTTGGAGACGACGAGGGTGTAGAAGCCGTCGAAGGTGGCACACACCTCCTTCAGTGCGGTCTCGACGTCGCGGCCCTGCGCGAGCTGGTGGGCGACGAAGCGGGCGCCCACCTCGGTGTCGTTCTCGGAATCGAATTCGACTCCCTGCGCCCGCAATTCGCGGCGAATGGTGGCGTGGTTGGAGAACGACCCGTTGTGCACCAGGCACTGCTCGGGGCCCACCGCGTACGGATGTGCGCCGGCCGGGGTGACGGCGGACTCGGTGGCCATCCGGGTGTGACCCACACCCTGCCAGCCCGAGGCCGACGCCAGATCCCACGACGCGGCCAGATCACGAGGCGCGCCAACGCCTTTCAGGACGGTGAGATCGTTGCCGAAGCCGGCGACCAGCGCCGTCGGGTAGGTGGCACGTGCGGCGGCCAGCAGGTCGTCGGTGGCGACGTCGGCCGACACCACCAGGGTGTTGTCGACGTAGTGCGCGGCAACCTGCGCACCGAGCGCGGCACCGAGCGCGGCGGCCGCCTCGGCGGGGTCGACATCGATCTCGAGCAGACTGACGCAGGTATGGCCCGCCGGCGCCCAGGTGGGGTTGCCGTACACGGCGATGCCCGCCGAATCGGCTCCGCGGTCCTGCATCTCACCGAGCATCCCGGAGAGCAGTTCCCCGAGCCGGGGATACAGATCGGGGTTGCGCAGGTGCAACCCGACGATTCCGCACATGGTGTGGCCCTTTCTCGTGAAAGTTGTTGGTTCTCAGGGGCCCGGAGGCCCGCGGTCAAGAGGTGATCAGAAGGCGGTCAGGTACTGGTCGACCTCCCAGGAGGACACCGCGGAATGCCAGGAGAAGAACTCCTCGCGCTTGAGCCTGGCGAAGTACGTCGAGACCGTCTCCTTCTCGGCGTCCCAGTCGGCGGGCAGGGCCGCGTCGAGGGTCGCGGCGATCACCGGGTCGGCGTCGAGTGCGTCGACCGCGTGCAGCAGGGTCAGGGGCAGCGCCGAGATGTGCGCGGGGCACGAACCCAGGGTGCCCGGGTCGAGGCTGCGCTTGATGCCGTCGAGGCCGGCGCCGAGTGCCGCGGCGATGGCGAGGTACGGGTTGGCCGATCCGTCGCCGCCACGCAGCTCGACGCGCTGGTCGTCGGGGATGCGCACGTAGTGGGTGCGATCGTTGCCGCCGTAGGTGGGCACGCGCGGGGCCCACGACGCGCCCGAGCGGGTGGCGGTGGCACCGGTTCGCTTGTAGGAGTTGACCGTCGGGGCCATCACCGACTGCAGTGCGGGAGCGTGCTCCAGGACACCGGCCACGAAGCCGTAGGCCACGTCGGACAGGCCGAGGCCGCGGGCGTCGTCGAACTCGGTGGGGAAGACCGGGTGTCCGTTGGAGGTCAGCGACAGGTGCAGGTGCAGGCCGGAGCCGGTGCGCTCGGCGAACGGCTTGGGCATGAACGTGGCGATCATGCCGCGCTCGGCGGCGAAGGTGGACAGCAGGTAGCGCAGGGTGACGACGCGGTCGGCGGTGGTGAGGGCGTCGGAGTAGGCGAAGTTCTGCTCGAACTGGCCGTTGCCGTCTTCGTGGTCGTTGGCGTAGTTGGACCAGCCGAGCTGGTTCATCGCCGTCGACACCGAGGTCAGGTGGTCGTACATCCGGGTCAGGCCGCGCACGTCGTAGCACGGACGGTCGGAGTCGTCGTTGGCGTCGGCGGTGATCAGCGACCCGTCGGCGTCCCGCTTGAGCAGGAAGTACTCGACCTCGGCGCCGACCCACGGCTCGAAACCGGCGCCGTCGGCCTGGGCGATGAGCGCCTTGAGGATGTTGCGCGGGGCGAACGGCCAGGGCTTGCCCTCGACGTGGGGATCGCAGTGGACGATCGCCAGACCCTCCTTGATGAAGGGGACCGGCAGGAACGACGACGGATCCGGGATCGCCATCAGGTCGGGATCCTTGGGCTCCTGCCCGATGGCACCCACCGCGTATCCCGCGAAACCCACACCGTCGGTGGCGAGTTCGTCGACGGCCTCGACCGGGACGAGCTTGGCGCAGGGCTTGCCACGCAGGTCGACGAACATGGCGAGGATGAACTTGGTGCCGCTCTTGGCGCACAGCTCGGCGAGATCGTGCGAGGTGTCAGTCATGGCGTTCTCCGGGGGTGGTGTCGAGATCAGTATGTCTACTCGGATGATCCTTTGTCCACTTGTAGTGAACCTGGAACCAGTAGACCCCCCGAGTGTTGCGGTTGTGTTTCCGAACTGTCAGCACGAGGTATCCAGCCGGACGGAATCGAAAGACTCGGCCACACAACACAAAATGGGGGCCCACCGGAATCCGGCGAGCCCCCACTTCGGGGTGGTGACAGCGATCAGGTGGTCGCAGCGGTCGGCGAGGAGCTCGGCAGAGCGTCCTCCACCGTCCCGACGGCCCTGGCCGGCGACATACCGGACAGCCCGCCGTGGCCGACACCCGCGGACGGGATCTCGTAGGCCGACTCCGCGTGCAGGGTGGGGTCGAGGCCCTCGATCTCGGTCTCGGTGTCGACGCGCAGGCCGATGGTCTTGTCCAGGGCCTTGGCGATCAGCCAGGTGACGATGAAGGAGTACCCGCAGGTGATCACGATACCGGCGAGCTCACGCCACAGGATGTCGATCGGGCCACCGAACAGGATGCCCTTGACGCCGGCGGGGGCCGACTCGGCGGCGAACAGCACGATGCACAGGGTGCCGACGATGCCGCCCACGCCGTGGACGGCGAAGGCGTCGAGGCTGTCGTCGACCGCGATCCGCGACTTGAAGCTCATCAGGAAGGCGACCACCGCCGAGGCCAGCAGGCCCACCATCAGCGCACCGAGCGGGTTCATGGTGTTGGCCGACGGAGTGATGCCGACCAGGCCGGCGACCGCACCGGTGATCATGCCCAGCGAGGTGACATGGCCTTCACGCCAGCGCTCCACGATGCAGTAGCCGATCATGCCCGCACAGCCCGCGAGCAGGGTGTTCAGGACGACGACCTGTGTCAGGAAGCTCGCACCCAGGGCGCAGCTGCCGTTGAAGCCGAACCAGCCGAACCACAGGATGCCGCCACCCAGGATGGCCATCGGGACGTTGTGCGGGCGCTCACCACGACGACGACGGGCACCGAGCACCACCGCGAGCGCGAGCGCGGCGACACCGGAGTTCATGTGCACCGCCGTACCACCGGCGTAGTCGTGGATCTGAACGGTGTTCAGCAAGAAGCCGTCCGCGGCGAACACCCAGTGCGCCACCGGGAAGTACACCAGGATCAGCCACAGCGGGGCGAACACCAGCCAGGCGCTGAACTTCATCCGGCCCGCCGCACCCGACGCCACGATCGCGATGGTGATGGCGGCGAACAGGATGAACCATGCGGCGAAGTAGAGAGTCTGCATGCTGCCGGACTCGTCGTCGGCCATGAAGTCGGTGAGTCCGAAGTAGCCGGACGGGTTGCCGATGATGCCCAGGCCACCGGCGGTCTCACCGTGCACCAGGCCATAACCGAAGAGCACGTAGAGCACTGCGGTGATGCCCAGCGTCGACATGACCATCGTCATGATGTTCAGGACGTTGCGCGCGCCCACCATGCCGCCGTAGTAGAAGGCGAGGCCGGGGAACATGAGCAGGACGAAGACGAAGGCCGCGAGCATCCACGCCAGATCGGCGTTGGCGGCGAGTACCGGTTCCATAGGGGTGTCCTCGGGTCTTTCTGATCGGGGATCTCGTGGATCGGTCAGGAGACGGGCGTCATTGCCCGCGGAGATAGGCGACAACGTCGTCGCGATAGTCCAGAAATCCCTTGTAGGCGGCAATATCCGGGTCGAGCGTCTCGATGACGGTCGCCAGTTGACCGGCCCACTCGGGGATCCGTCGCACCTCCTCGAGGGAGGCCATGAACGTGCGAATATTGAACGTCACGGCACCGGAGGTCGGCAACCGGACAAAATGCTCCAATTCGATACGCAGCCGGGCACGACCGAAGTCGGCGTCGGCGACCATCCCAGGCACGTGATCACGCCACGCCGGCAGCTGCTCGAGGCTCACGTCGAGCAGGTGTGAATCCGACGCCGACAGCGTCCAGTTGACCCGCCGGTAGACCTGGTCGGCGGGAAGCCGGCGAAGGAACTGCTCGGCTCGGTCTACGATCCCTGCGCGCGTCAAACCCGGTACCGGAGCATGGATTTCGTACATGTCCATGCCCACGTCGAAACCCACCGACCAGGCCGCGGCGAAGGTCACGACACCGGCGTCGAAGTAGAGTCGGCCGTCCCGCTCGATCACCAGCAACAGGTCGTCGGGGACCTCTCGCGCGAGGAACTCGATCGGGTGCGACGGCAGGGTGTCGAGCTCGCCGAGAACGAACTCCTGGTCGGTTCCGAGCAACTCGTTGACCCAATGAAACTGCCGGTCAACGCCTTCCGTGAGATGCATCACGTCCGGGTACGAGAGTGCGAGATCGCGGAGGTAGTACAGCAACAGATCCCAGCAGGCGACGTCCATGCCCGGCCGCATCCGCACCCGGGTGGGGTCGGTGTCGAGAATCCGTCGGCGCTCACGCATGTAGTCGATGTACTCGGCCCCGCCGAGGTCGACAAGATACCGGCCCCATTCGCCACCCCGGGTGCGGCGCGGGATGCGGGCGGGTTCGACGTTGACCGAGTAGGAGAACTCCTCGAGCTCGTCCGGGAACGGCCACGGGATGGTGGACAGATGGTCGACCGGTTGACCCAGGTAGGCCTGGGCGGCCACGGAGAGTCGCTGCGTCTCCGCGAGGTTCGGGGCTTCTGGTCGGGCGAGCGTCATGGGTTCACCTCGAGTTCGGTGGTGTCGTCCTGTGCCCGGGACACGCAGCACAGCATGGAGTCTCCGGCGGCCTTCTCCTCGTCGGACAGGACGAAGTCCCGGTGCAGCACCGCACCGGAGGACACCGGGATACGGCATTCCCCGCACACACCCTGCCGACACAGATTCGGGACGGCGATCCCGTTGTCGAGCAGCCGCTGCAGCAGCGAGATCCCGGCCGGGACGTCGATGGTCTCTCCGGTGGCCGCGATCCGTACGGAGAAGGGTTCACCCGGATCCTGTTCGGGAGCGGTGAAGCGCTCGGAATGCACGCGGGCACCCGGCCAGCCGGCCGCGGCGGCCAGCTCCGTGTAGGTGTCGAGCAGCGGCCCGGGGCCACACGCGTAGGCATGGGTCCCCAAGGGCTGCAGTGCAAATCGTGCGCGCAGGACTGCCATGGTCTCGTCCACCGTGGTCGCCTCGAACAGCGTGATGCCGTCGTGGGCCGACAGAGCACGTAACTCGTCGAGGTGCGCGGCGTGCCCGGGCCGATAGGAGTAGAGGATGTCGGCGGTGCCGCCATCGCGCACGATGGCGCGGGCGTGCGAGAGGATCGGGGTGATCCCGATCCCGCCGGCCACCAGCAGCGCATGGTGCTGGTTGGTGATCGGCGCGAACATCGAACGCGGGCCCTCGATCTCGAGGACGTCGCCCTCGGTCACGTTGTCGTGCAACCAGTCCGATCCACCGCCCTCACCCCGCCGCAGTACCGAGATACCGTACGAGGTGGGAAACAGTCCGTCGTCGACGAGCGAGTACGCGTTTCGGTGCTCCCCAGCCGACACGATCAGATGACTGCCCGGCTGGAACGGGGTCAGCATGGTGCCGGGTGCGTCCACCGGGACGAACCGGAAGTGCGAGATACTCCCGGTGAGCTCGCGCACCTCCACCACCCGCATCGGACGCGGTTCGGTCGAGTAGCCCGGATGCAGATGGGTCGGGGCGGATTCGGCGGTGGCGGAATCGGTGACGGTCATGCGTCCTCCCCCACTGTTCCGGGTGTGGCAGCTACGGGTGCCGCGGCACCGCGTTCTGCAGTGCCGGGTTCTGCCGCGCTGGCGAGGAAGCTGCCCAACGCCGCCGAGTGGTGCGCGTGGATCTCCACGGCGACATCGCAACCCGGGCAGAC
Source organism: Gordonia sp. NPDC003376 (assembly GCF_053589235.1). Classification (NCBI taxonomy): domain Bacteria; kingdom Bacillati; phylum Actinomycetota; class Actinomycetes; order Mycobacteriales; family Gordoniaceae; genus Gordonia; species Gordonia sp. NPDC003376. The sequence continues at coordinate 37,498 of NZ_JBSFRM010000028.1, forward strand.
GACCACGTCACCCGGGGTACCCACCACGCGGTTCGTACCCGCACAGTGCGCGCAGTACAGCGGAAGATCCCGGGTGTGGGTGACGAAGGCGGCGAGTTCTGGGGCGATGGCACCGGCCGCACGGGCGGTCGCGAGAGCGGTCATCACGTCGTACTGTCCGCCGGTGACGAGAATCCTGGTGCCCGTGCGCGATTCGGCCAGCGACTGTCGCAGTGCGGCGAGATCATCTGGTTCGGTGAGCGAATCGAGAACCATCAGTCGGGTCGGGCCCGCGTTGGAGGCCGTGTTCACCCAGCTGCGGGCGATGTTCCCGGCGACCACGGCGTCGTCGTCGGTGCCGATCGCGAGGATCAGAAAGGAGGCACCGGTGACGTCGACCTCCGGCGGCGAGGTGGGCCAGTCGGGCAGACCGGGTGAGGGCGGGGCCGGGTCGGGAGCTGCGGCGCGCAGCCAGGCGGCGGCACGGTCGCGGTACTTGATGATGCCCTTGTAGTCGGCCATGTCGTCGGGCAGTTCGGCGAACACCTCGGCGGCGCGGGCCCGCCACGGTTCCACTGTCGCGAGCTGGTCCAGGGGGAGCATGTAGGTGCGGATCAGGAACATCAGGGCGCCGGAGTCGGCGAGGCGGATGAGGTGCTGCACCTCCACCCGCAGGTGGACGCGCCGCCCGAACTCGGCGTCGTCGACGGTCTGGATGGTCTCGCGGTCGGGCCCCCACTCGGGATAGATCTCGGTGGACACATCGAGTCGGCGGTCGATGGTGAGCGTCCAGTTGGTGCGCCGGTACGGTTCGTGGGGTTGCAGGCGCTTGAGGAACTCGTGGGCGCGGGTGATCACGCCCATCTGACGCACCCGCGGGACCGGGCCGTGGATCTCCAGGAAGCTCATACCGACGTCGAAGCCGAAGCTCCAGTCCGCGGCGAAGGTCACCACCCCGGCGTCGACGAACAGCTGATCCGACCGCTGGTCGAGCAGCGCGATGTCTTCTTGTACCTGACCGGTGATGTAGCGCAACGGTTCTACCGGCAGGGTGGTGGCGTCGCCGTAGCGGAATTCCTGGGTGATGCCGAGCAGGTCGTTGCGCCAACGCCAGGTGTCGGGTCCCAGGGACTCCAGGTGCATGGTGTCCGGGTGGGACGTCGACAGCTCTCGCATGAGGGTGAGCATGGCGTCCCAGGTGGCCGGGATCATATGCGGCAGCACGGCATGCCGACTGGGATCGGCGGCGAGAACCCGTGCGCGCGCCTCTATTTCGTGGTGGTACTCGGCGTCGATGTCGACGATCGCGTCACCCCAGGTGCCGGCCGGGGTGGCGTGCGGCTCGCCCGCCGGTTCCACATTGGTGCTGTAGCGGTACCGATCCTCGGGGAACGGGAAGGGGAAGCCGCCGATCAGGTCTGCGGCGGGCGCGAGGGCGGGGGTGTCGATGAGGGTCACAGCGGTACCTCCAGGGTGGCTCCGTCGGCGGCCCGCGACACGCAGGGCATGACGGCGTCGCAGGCGGTCTTCTCGTCGTCGGTCAGGTACAGATCTCGATGGACGGGCGTGCCCGCCGACACCGGGATGCGGCATTCGCCGCAGACTCCCCGTCGGCACAGATTGGGAACGCTGACGCCGGCGGCCTCCATGGCCTCCAGCATGCTCGTGCCCGACGGTACGTCGAGGATACGGTCGGTGGCGGTCAGTCGCACGGTGAACGGATCGCCGGCGTCGAGAGCATCGATTCCGAAGCGTTCGAAGTGAATTCGTGATGCGGGCCAGCCCGCCGCGGTGGCGGCGTCCACCACGTGATCGATCAGCGCGCCCGGGCCGCACACGTAGAGGTGCGTTCCGATCGGCTGCTCACGCAGTACGGTATCGAGTCTTGGCAGGAATTGTGCACGGCCGGTGAACAGTTCGGCGTCGCCGTCGGTGAGTTCGACGACGTCGTCGACGTGTGCGGCGTTGTCGGGGCGGTAGGTGTAGAGCACCTGTGTCTGCCGGCCCCAGCGGCGGGCTGCGCGCAGGTGGGAGACGACCGGTGTGACTCCGATCCCGGCCGCGATCAGGAGGTGTTTGCGGGCTCGGGCCAGTGGAGCGAAAGCACTGCGCGGCAGGCGAACCGAGAGTGTGTCGCCGGCAGTCACCTGATCATGCAGCCAGCGCGAACCACCGTCACCGTCATCGACGCGCAGCACCGAGATCGAGTAGTGGTCGGGGTGTGTGCCGTCGCAGGTGAGGCTGTAGGCGTTGGTCTTGGCGCCCGCGTGCACCACCAGGTGGCTGCCCGGCGGGAATGCGGGCAGCGGTCGGCCGTCGGGGTCGGCGAGCGTGAAGGTCGCGATGTCGGCGCCGGGCCGGGCGATCGAGGTGACGACGAGCTGCAAGGTGCCGTCGGATGCGGGCGCGGTGTGGGGGGTGGCGCCGGCGTCGGTCACAAGGGTCATGCCGGTGACTCCTGGGAGGGGTTGTCGACAGGTGCGGTCTCGGCGTCGGCCATGAAGCCGAGGAAGCTGCCCGAACGCCGGGACACGTGGTAGTAGACGAGCAGTCCGCGGCCGCACCCGTCACAGTCGACGATCGCGTCCAGCCCGGCGTCGGCGGTGGTGATGGTGCGGCAGTGTGAACAAAACACGTCGATCGGTCCGGAACCGACTGGGAAGACTTGGATCTCGTCGTCCTCCACCCCCGCCGCGACGGCGGTGGCACGGGCCGACAGGCACGCCCCGATCGGCCCGGTCACCAGGACCCGGACCCCCACGGTGGCCTCGGCCAGCGCGGCGCCGAGGGACTCGATCGCCATATCGGTGTCATCGGCCTGGATCAGCCGCCCCGGGACGTCGGCGAGGGCCGGTGCCCACGCCGACGTCACCGAGTACGCCGCCGGACCGATCCCGACGAGAAGGTATGACGATCCGGTGAACTGCGGCACCGGGATCGCGTCCATCTCGTCGGAATCGGTTGTCGGACGAGCCCATTCGGGAATGCTGGTGAACGGGAGCTGCGTGCGGGTACCCGCCGAGATGTCGGCGGACAGTTCGGCGGTCGACACGGGACTCAGAGCAGGGTCGCGTCGCGATGGCCGGCGTAGAAGGCCAGTGCGTAGTCGGGAGTGGTGAAGTAGATCTTGGATCCCTTCGGGAAGAAGATCGCGTCGTGCTTCTTCGCGACCGTCTTCTGGCCGGTCTCCTTGTTCTCCAACAGGAACTCGCCCTCGAGGACGACCTTCATCTCGTCGTACTCGTACTCGTAGTACAGCGGGGCGTCGGTGTGGCGTAGCTCGAAGTAGCCCGAGCACATCACGCTGCCGCCCGGGTTCTCGTAGACGTCGCCGATGAAGCCCTCGGTGCCGGGGTACTCCGCCTCCGGCATCTTGGGCAGGTCCTTCCAGGCGTCGGGGGTGACGCGGAACTCGACGGCGCTGCCGGTCTCAACGGTCATGAGTGTGTTCTCCTTTGTTGTGCCGATCTCGTCGGTCGTGTCGATCTCGGTCTGTGGTCGGTGATCGGTGTGGATCACCGCAGGAAACTTGTTGCCTGTTATTAGACGCAGGGGATGTTTCCAGTGGATGTCGGGTGTGTTTAATCACCCGCAACATGACAAGTGGCCGGTCATCCACGGGTTGGACCCAGGGTTCTCCCAGGCTCGTCCCCTAACCTCGACTCCATGAGTGTCCTGGCAACGGCGCCGCGGAACGGTGGTGTCGATCCGTTTCGTGGCCGTACCGCTGGTGGCGGGGCCGGTCGAGGCACCTCGGGAATCGGCGGATCGATCGCCCTGGCGGTCATCGCGCTGTTGCTCGCCGGCTGCGTCTACGCCGTCGCAATCTGGACGTCGTTCGGACAACTCGTCGACCAGTACGTCCTCGACGCCGTGCGCCGGTCATCGGCGGTGGCGCATGTGCCCCACCTGCTGACCGTCGACGCTGTGACCGATCCCACGGTGTGGCTCGTCGCGGCCGCCCTGGCGATCGCCGGCAGCCTGGTCCCCGGCATCACCGGGCAGTCGCGGCTGGGACCGACACTGGGCCGGACGGCCGTGCTCCTCGCGTTCCCGCCCCTCGTGATCCTGGTGGTGCGGTTCCTGCGGGACGTGGTCCTACCCCGGCCCCAGCTGCACGACTGGATCGTCGAGACGTCGAACTCCGCACCCAGTGGACACACCGCGGCCGTCATGTCGTGTGTCGTCGTGCTCATCGCTGCCGCACCCAAGTGGTTGCGGCCAATCGTCATCGCGCTCGGCGGCACGTGGGCGTCGGTGATCGCGTTCGGGCTGATCGCCGACGGCTGGCATCGGCCGAGTGATGTGGTGATGTCGGTGCTGATCGTGATCGGCCTCGGAGCGTTGCTCCCGGATCCGCATGCGGCCTCGGCGGCACCACGCGGGACCGGCGTGTTCTCGGTACTCGCCGTGCTCGCCTCGGTGATCGCGACTCCTCTGCTCGTCGGACAGTCCTACGCCGACACACGGCAGGTGCTGACCGCGGGCGGGATCGCCGTGGTGGTGGGACTCGCACTACTCGTCTACCGGCCGTGTGCGTACGGGGCGCGTCGGAGCGTCGGGCGGACCTCCGGGCGCGGCAGGTGACCACCTCTGCGGTGGTCGCCACCCGAGGCAACCTCCACAGATTTCGACACGGGTCCTCGCGATGCTCGGTCCCGGCTCAATCACCGAAAGAAACAGCGGCAGTCGACGGTTGAGCCGACGAGGAGCGCAGCGACACGTCGCCGTTCCCGATCAACAACGGTGGTTGAGCCGACGAGGAGCGCAGCGACAAGGCGCCGTTCCCGATCAACAACGGTGGTTGAGCCGACGAGGAGCGCAGCGACAAGGCGAGTCGAAACCTCAGACAGCCGACATCGCCAACATGACCACCACCGAAGTGGACACCACCCGAGGCAACCTCCACAGATTTCGACACGAGTCCTCGCGATGCTCGGTCCCGGCTCAATCAGCACAGGGAATCCCGGCTCGATCACCTGATGGGGTCGGTGCCGTCGACCTCGAAGACGTGGGCACCCCATGGCGGGAGCATCACGAAGATCGTGGGGTCCCGGTCGTCGGGACGCTCGTAGGTGACGTCGGCGATCGGATCGGACAATGTTGCCGGGCGGCCGGCCAGATCGTCCCACACCGTATGCACCAGGCCCGCGCCGCCGGCGTCGTCGAGGTTCACGACGAACAGCCACCGCCGCCCGGGACCCGACCACGACCATGCCGCCAGCCCCGGACCCGCGGGATGGTCGGGCCAGCCGTGGATCTCCAACGCACTGAACCCGCCCGTATGCAGGGCCTCGTCGCCGAGGACGGCCAACAAGCGCCGGTAGAAGTCGGGGAGTCCTTCCACCACCGGCTGCTCGGGCTCGCGGCGCAACTGCACGGGCAACCGCACGGTGCGGCCGTCGAACTGACCCTCGTAGACCAGCCGGGCGCCCGGCTGGGTCAACGCGGTGATCGCCGCCGTCCGATGGCGATCACCGAAGACCTTCTGCGCGCGTGACTCGTCGTGGTTCTCGATGAAGTGCACCGCACCGTCGCGATCGGGCGCCTCGGCGATCAGCGTGCCGACGCTGTGCGGATGGTGCTCGAGAGCATCGGTGAATCCCTTGTCATAGCAATGGTCGAAGCCCTGCGATCGGAGCAGACCCTCGGTGCCCCAATAGGCTTCGGCGATGAACAGGAAGTCGGGATGATCGGCCCGGATGGCGGGGATCAGCGCGTCCCAGTAGTCGACCTCCGGGGCCGGACCGACCCGGCCGGACCAGGTTTCCCCGAAGATCCGGTTGCACATCAGCATCGCCATGTCGCAGCGCACACCGTCGCACTGTTCGGCGATCGAACGCACCGTGTCGCGAGCCGCCGATCGAAGACCCGGATCGAAGGCGTTGAGCTGCAGAACGTCCCGCCACGGTGCGAAGTAGGGATCCCGGCCGTTGGCGATCACCGTGCCGCCCACTTGCACGAACTCCGTGGGATGTGCGGTGAGATCGGCGTCGGTACCGGCGACGAATCGCTGCGGAGACGCCGTGGCCCACGGATGGTCGGTGGCAACGTGATTGGGGACGAAGTCGAGGATCAGACCGACACCCCGCGCAGCGAGCGCGCGGCGGGCCGCAGCCAGCCCCTCGGGCCCGCCGAGGTGGGGGTCGACGACGTAGTCACGGATCGAATACGGCGAGCCGACCACGTCGTCGGCGGTGAAATCGGGCAGCGCCGCCCGGAAGGTGCCGACCAGCGGGTCGTCGGCCAGTCCGATGCGGACACCCGCGGGACTACGTTGCCACACACCCATCAGCCACACCGCGTCGATCGGACCGGAGCCGATGGATGATGCGGTGACCTCGTCCCAGATCTCCTCCGGCACCGATCCGAGCGTCACCTCGCGTCCGAACGTGGAACTCAGGCCGGACAGCCAGGGCCAGGTGTTGATCTCGTAGATGACCGGGTGGCGTGCGATCGGCACGTGCTCGGCGCGCATGGCGTCCACCCTGCCAGAGGTCGGTGACGTGCGCTCACCATGTCGATCGGGATCAGGACCGCTTGACGATCGCGACGATCCCGACGATCGCGGCGAGTATCCCGAAGACCAGGGTGAGCCACAGTCCGATCCCCACGTGGACATCGAGGAACGACAGATCTCTGACATCGTTGATGTCGACGAGGGCGATCAATGCGGTGAGCGCGCCGGCGAGAACGGCGACGACCCCGGCGATCGGATGAAGCACCGACCGTTTGCGGATGATCGCGCTGACACCGCCGAGGATCAGCAGCACCGCACCGATGACGAGGGTCAGGGCGCCGTCGGTGGCGCCGGTGTCGGAATCACCGAGGCCCTTGACGGTGACGAAGCCCGCGACCCAGGGCAGGAATGCCGAGACGATCAGGACCAGGCCCGAGAATGCGATCAGACCTGCGATGACGGAGACCGCTACGGAGATCGGGCCCGACGCCGGGGCCGGTGTGGCCGGTGTGGCGCCGTACGGGGCAGGTTGCCCGTAGCCGGGCTGACCGGGGACGGCCTGTCCCGGTTGGGGTTGGCCGTAGGCGTGCTGCGGCTGCGCGAAGTCCGGCACCGGCGGTGGCCCACCGTGCCCGAACTGTGGCGGGGCCTGCGGGGCGGATCCGTGCTGCGGGTATCCCGGCTGTGCTTGTCCGGCGGAACCGTATCCCGGCTGTGCGGGTCCCGGTTGGGCATACCCGGGTTGCGCAGGTCCGGCCGACGCCGCGCCGTGGACCTGTGTCGGCGCGGCCGGGTCGACCTGGGCCGGTGGCTGCCACGGCGGTGTTCCGCCGGGCACGGCGTTGTTCGGACGGTACTGGGGGTCGGGGTAGGACATGGCTGCCTCGGATCGGGGTGTGCTGTGGATCGGTTTTGGGGGATTCGAGGCAAACGTAGACCCGCGGACGCCGTGCGGGAAGGGGTTTGTCCATTCAACGATGCACCCGCAGACCTGGGGATTTCTCCCCATCGACGATCTCATGCCCGCCGTACGGCCTCGAACTCCGACACCGCGGGAGTCGGCAGCACTGTAATCAGGCGTCGGTCTCGTCCGGTGCGTTCACCTTGGCGAGCATACGGAGGGCAGCATCCGTGCTCGTGTCGTCGAAGGCCTGCCCGAGTGCGGCCTTCTCCAGCGCCAATCCGAGCACCACGGTCCAGAATCCACGCGTGATCGATTCGGGGCTCGCGCGAACCGGCCACCCGGTGCGTCGAAAGGTATCGACCATTGCCGCCTCACCGGCGACATGTAGCTCATGTACTGTGCCGCGCACCATCTCACGGAGCGGCTCCTTGCGCCGGGCCATCAGCATTGCGTCGGCGAAGAGTGCAACGGCTCCGGCTCCCGAGCCGAGGAGGTACTCCATCAGGGTTCGCCTGTGTTCGTCCGGGGTATTGCTCGCACGAGTGCGACGCTCGGCCTCCATCGCGGTTCGCAGCACGGCACGACAAGCCGCCTCGACGAACAGTGCTTCCTTGCCACCGAAATGGTAGGTGACCTGGTTCGGAAATGCCTCCGCTGCAGCCGCGACCTCGGCAACCGACACCTTGTCGAAGTCACGCTCGAGAAAGAGTGGAATGGCGGCGTTGAGCAGGGCCGCCCGGGTCCGCTCCCCGTCGTTGCGAGCACGGCGCTGCACCTGCGGTTCCAGGCCGGGCAATCTGTCGAGGTCTCCCGCGCCGGGCCCCGTGGCCCACCGTGCAGTACCCGCTTCGCGAGTCCGGTCCACACGCACCTCCGCGACATATCCATCCACCGTCAGCGTCGGCCACGCTGATCGATTGGTCGACGGTCTCCCATCATGCCACCGGCCTTATGCCCGAAACCGAGAGACCGACGTCGCCGGCTGAGGAACGAGAACCCCCGTTCCGCGAGGCGTTCGACGCAACGAGGTGACCCTTGACGCTTAAAACTTGTATCTGATACTAATTTGGTCCCGATACAAGTTACCGCTTCAGGCACCCTGGAGGCTGCATGAGCTCGATCGAGATCTTCGCGAACGCACTGCTGGCATCGCTGGCGCTCGTCATGTTCGGCCTGGGACTCTCACTCACGACCGGCGATTTCGTGCGCGTGGTGCGCTATCCCGTCCCGGTGGTCGTAGCGATCGTGATCCAACTGATCGTTCTGCCCGCGGTGTGCGCCGCGATCATCGTGGGCTTCGACATCTCCCCCGTCTTCGCGGTCGGAATGATGATCCTCGCCGCCTCACCGGGTGGGATCTCAGCGAACCTGTTTTCACACCTGTTCGGTGGGAACGTCGCGATGAACATCACCGTGACCGCTGTCAACACCATCGTCGCCGTCGCAAGCATCCCGCTCATCGTGAACCTGGCCATTCACCAGTTCGCGACCGACGAACAGGTCGTCCCACTCCAGTTCGGCAAACTCACCGAGGTCATCCTGATGATCGTGATACCGGTGATCCTCGGAATGATCACCGGAGCGCGATGGCCCGCGCTCAAAGCGCGGATGGAAAAGCCCGTCAAGGTGTTCAGCGCGGCCGTGCTGGTGATCGTGGTGCTGGCCTCCATCGCCTCGGAGTGGAGTGACGTCGTCGACAACCTCGCCACACTGGGCGTGCCCGTCTTGATCTTCAACCTCGCCGCGCTGGGTCTCGGTTATGCGCTGAGCCGGGGAGCGCGACTCGACCATCGCGATGCCACAGCCATCAGTTTCGAGGTCGGAATCCACAACTCGACGCTCGCGATCTTCGTCGCCGTCGGTGTTCTCGGCGACGTCCAGCTGGCCCTGCCCACGGCTGTGTATTCCGTCGTCATGTACGTCACCGCCCCGTTGTTCGGTGTGGCGCTGGTCCGACTGGCGCGGCAGAGCCGTGCGCAGCGCAGCGTGGTCACGGAGCTCGATGCGCACTGAGCGGATGCGACAGACACAGCAGCTGAGCGGATGCGTCAGACATGGCGATCACGACTCAACCAGCCATCAGAAGGAACCCGAAGGAGACCACATGAGCGGGCACAGCAGCATCTACGGCCTTTTCGCCGACCGCGCCACAACGTTCCGCGATCACCCGGTCCTCGCGGTACCACGACGACTGTGCGGGGAATGGGGATTTCCCGCCGAGACCACCTATGCCGACGCCCTCGACCAGGTCGACGCGCTGGCCTCGGCCTACGCACACCGCGGTTACGGCAACGGCGACATCATTGCCTTGGCCTTCGATTCCCGGCCTCAACACCTTCTCCACCATCTCGCGCTGAACAGCATCGGCACCTGCACCGTTCCGCTCAACACCGACCTCACCGCGCCGGAGCTCGCCTACGTGCTCGATCATTCCGGTGCGTGCGCGACGGTCTGTCTCGACACTCTGCGCGACATAGTCGGCGCTGCCGCGGCGATGACCGACCGTGATCTGCCTGTGGCCGGTGGGCCAGAGGATCTACCGGACGCGTCGGCCAACCGCGCCCGGCACAGCACAAACGACATGGACCCGATCCGGCATCCTGCCGCGATCCTGTACACGTCCGGTACCACCGGTCGACCCAAAGGGTGTGTGATCGACAATCTCTACGCACTCGAGTCCGGGCGGAACTACGGCACATCCACCGAGGCCCTCACCCTCCGGCCGGGTGCAGACCGGGTGTTCAACCCGCTACCCCTCTACCACATGAACTCCCTGATGCTCACCTTCGGTGGCGTGGTCGACCGAGGTGCCTGTCTCGTTGTTCCCGGGCGTTTCAGCCTGTCGAACTGGTGGGACGACATCCGCGAGACGGGCGCGACGCGGTTTCACTACCTCGGGATCATGATCCCGGCGCTGATGACCGCGGTGGCCAGTCCCGAGGATCGGAAGCACTCGGTGCGAAGTGCTTTCGGGGCAGGGGTTGATCCCGTGGTGCACGGTGCATTCGAAGAGCGATTCGGCATCCCGCTGCATGAGGTCTGGGGAATGACAGAGACGGGGAGGGGGCTTCTGGTTGCCGACGAGCCCCGACAGATCAGTACCCGGGCCTGCGGCCGGCCGATGGGTATCGAGGCCAGGATCGCACGCGAGGACGGCAGCACCGCCGACGACGGTGAACTCGGTGAACTCGTCGTACGCGACAGCGCCGAAGACCCGCGCAGGGGCTTCTTCACCGGGTACTTACACGACCCCGATGCCACCGAGACAGCTTGGCTCGGTGGATGGTTCCACACCGGTGACCTGTGCAGGCGCGATGCCTCGGGAATGTTCTACTTCGTCGACCGCGCGAAGAACATCATCCGTCGGAGCGGTGAGAACATCTCGTCCGCGGAGGTCGAGGCCGTTCTGACCGAGGACGCCCGCGTCTCGCAGGCAGTTGTCCTCGCCGTGCCAGACGCCATGCGCGACGAAGAGGTTCTGGCGGTCATCGTCCCCCACGACGATTCGGCCGACGAGCTCGTCGCCCGCTCGATCTGTCTCGCAGCTCGAGAACAACTGGCCTACTACAAGATCCCCGGCTGGATACGGTTCGTTGCGACCCTGCCGACGACCGGCACACAGAAGGTCCAAAAGCATCTCCTCACTCCGGCGGGCTTCGACGGCAGTGCCCCCGTGCCCGGCCTGCATGACTGCCGAGATCTCAAGAAGCGCAGTCTCGTACCCACACGAAAGGAATCCTGACCATGGCCGATGTTTCCTTGCACCATGTCCATCTCGTCACCGACGACGTGACCTCGTTCTGCGAGTTCTTCGAGCAGCACTTCGGCGCAACGGTCGTCTATGACGCCGAGATCGATGGCGACCGCAACGTCTTCATGACGATCGGGACGGGCCGTATCCACCTATTCCAATCGCGCAAGGCGCCCCCGCGCGCCCGCAACGTCTTCCACCACATCGGCTTCATGATCGACGACCTCCCGGACTTCGTGGCAGAACTCCGCAGTCAAGGTGTCGAGGTCAGCGATATCACCGTCACCCCCGGTGGTGGGTTCGCGATGGCTCAGGGGCCGGACGGCCTTCTCATGGAACTCTTCACCGTCACCGAACCCGAGTCTCGGCGCTATTTCGTGACCACATAGGAGGCAGGATGGAGCGTGGTGCTCACCAGGCGCCGGGTGCACTCACGTTGTAGGGCGATCCCGGACAGCTCGGGGGAGCACGTCCACAACCGTGGAGTGCTCCCCACCGATCCGACGGCGGGCACGCCACCTACCCTCGAAGGATGGCGAAGACCCGACCCACCGATGCGTCGGTGCCCGAGTTCCTCGACGCCGCGACCCCTGCGCGACGCGTCGACGAGGGGCATCGGCTCGATGCGATCATGCGCGAGGAGACCGGCGCCACCGCGGTGATGTGGGGACCATCCATCGTCGGCTATGGCACCTATCACCATGTGTCACCGTCGACCACGTCACGCACCGAGGGTGATTGGCCCAAGGTGGGGTTCTCGCCCCGCAAGTCGGCGATTTCGCTGTATGGACTCAAGGACCTCCCCGACGGCGCGGCCCTGCTGCCGCGCCTCGGCGAGTACACCGAGGGCGCCGGATGCGTCTACGTCAAACGGCTCGACCGGATCGATGAGCAGGTGCTCCGGCAGCTCATCCGGATCGCGTTCACGCGACCGGACGATCCGCCACGCTGAGTTGCGGCCGCGCCAACCCGAGGTGGTCACGCAGAGTGGTGCCCTCGTACTCCGTGCGGTAGACACCGAGATCCTGCAGCACCGGCACCACGTCGTCGACGAACCGGTCGAGGCCGCCGGGCACGATGTGTGGGACCAGGATGAAGCCGTCGGCGACGTCGTCCTGCACGAAACGGTTGATGGTGTGCGCGATGGTCTCCGGGGAGCCGATGAACGCCTGCCGCCCGGTGACCTCGATGATCAGTTCACGGGTCGTCAGATTCTTGGCCTCGGCCAGGTCCCGCCACTCCCGCGCCACCGCGATCGGATCGCGGTGCATGCGCACGCTCGCCCGGCCCTTGGCGACGGTGTTCTCCCCCGGGAGCGGATCCACCTGAGGCAGCGGGCCGTCGGGGTCGTGATCGGAGAGATCCCGGTTCCACAGTTGCTCCAGGAATTTGATCGCCGTCTGGCCGCTGACCTGCTGCAACCGCACCTCGTGGGCCAGCTCGGCGGCCTGCGCATCGGTGTCGCCGACGACGAAGGTGGCCGCAGGCAGCACCAGGAGGTCCTCGGCGCGCCGCCCGTAGGACGGCAGGCGTCGCTTGACGTCGGCGTGGAAGGCGCGGCCGGCGTCATAGGTGGCGTGCCGGGAGAAGATCGCATCGGCGGTGGCCGCGGCGAACTCACGCCCCTCGTCGGAGTCACCGGCCTGGAAGATCACCGGCCGGCCCTGCGGTGGGCGGGGCGCGGGAAAGTACCCGTGGATGTCGAATTGGGAACTGTGGAAATCGAATTCACCGGCATCCTCGCGCGCGAGGAATCGGCCGTCCGCCTTGTCGGCGAGGATGTCGTCGTCGCGCCACGAGTCCCACAGCACGGCCGCGGCGTCCAGGAACTCGGTGGCGCGGGCGTAGCGTTGATCCTCGGGCAGGTAGCCGCCGCGCCGAAAGTTCTCCCCGGTGAACTCATCCCAGGAGGTCACCACGTTCCATGCGGCACGCCCGTCGGACAGGTGGTCGAGGGTCGCGAACTGCCGTGCGACGTCGACGGGTTCGTTGAAGGTGGAGTTGATGGTGCCCGTGAGGCCGAGATGGGTGGTGACCGCGGCGAGCGCGGACAGCACGGTGAAGGTGTCGGGCCGGCCGACGACGTCGAGGTCATAGATCAGCCCGTTCTGCTCCCTCAGTCGCAATCCCTCGGCGAGGAAGAAGAAGTCGAACTTGCCACGCTCGGCGGTCTGCGCGAGGTGGACGAAGGATGCGAAGTCGATCTGGCTTCCCGACGCCGGGTCGCTCCACACCGTGGTGTTGTTGACCCCCGGGAAGTGGGCGGCCAGATGTACCTGCTTGGTCATGCGACACCGGTCTTCCGTGTGGTGAAGTGGTTCTGCGGGCGGGTGAGCCCGAGGCGTCGCCGCAGGTTCCGCTCGGCGTACTCTGTGCGGAACAGGTTGCGACGCTGCAATTCTGGGATGAGATCGGCGACGATGGCCTGGATGTCGTACGGCAACGACGCCGGATGCAGACGAATGCCGTGCACACCGTCCACCGAGGTCCAGCGTTCGATCTCGTCGGCCAGGCCTTGCGCGGTCCCGACGACGGTCCCCGCAGCGGTGTGACCCTCCCCTGCCCAGGCATCGAGCTGCTCGAGGCGTTGGACAGCAGCATCATTCGATGATCCGAGGACAACGAACAGGTCGACGAACACTCGCGCCGGCGGATCCTCTGCGCGACCTGCTGCGGTACGCGCGGCGGCGATGGCCGTCACCGCGCGGGCGGCGTCGTCGGGGTCACGCGGGGTGATGAAGCCGACGTCGGCGGCTGCGCCGATGAGCTGCAGATCGGTGGCATGGGTTCCGGTGGAGGCGATGATCGGCCGCCCTTGCGGCGGCCGCGGGGTGATCGAGGGACCGCGGACGGCGAAGTGCTCGCCGACGAAGTCGATGTAGTGCAGTCTGTCGCGGTCGACGAAGCGTCCGGTCGCCACATCACGGATCTCCGCGTCGTCCTCCCACGAGTCCCACAATCGGGACAGAACGGTGGCGAAATCGGTTGCCTCGGAAGCGAGGTCGGAGAGTACGGAAGGGTTGTCGGCGAAGCGACGCCGGCCGAACAGTGCGGCCTCGTCGGGATCGGCGGTGGTGCGCAGCGAGACCCCGGCGCGCCCCTCGCTGATGTGGTCGAGGGTGGCGATCGCCTTGGACACGTGGAACGGTTCGGTGTGGGTGACGGTGGTCGTGGGGACCAGCCCGATGTGACCGGTGGCCGGGGCCAGCCGAGAGGCCAGGAGTACCGCGTCGAGCCGGCCCACGGCACGGTCGGTGCGGGGACGTCCACGATGCAGCGCGAACGAATCCGGGATCGTGGCGAAGTCGAGCAGTCCGGACTCGGCCTCGACGAGCAGTCGACGCCAGTAGTCCGCTCGCGTCAGCGCCTGCGGCTGGGCATCGGGTGCCCGCCACGCGCCCGGGTGCGATCCCGCACCCTCGAGCGCGACAGCGAGGTGCACGTGGTCGGCCATCACTTCCTCCATCGGTCGGATCGTCTGACTTTGCCGTCCTCGCCACGAACCATCGGCCGGCGGGCGGGATTCCATGGTCTGCGGGATCGAATCGGCGTGGGTCAAACCCTGTCGATCGCACGCCCTTCGGGCTTCGGTGGAAGGGCAGGCTGCGTACGCGGCGATCCGGATCGCACGAGGAGCGACATGTCAGAAGCCGGCGCAACTCCGATCCCCGCGTCCCCGACACCCGCGCCCCCGATCCCGCTGTCGGTGCTCGACCTTGCCCCGGTGACCGAGGGCAGCGACGCCGCGACCGCCGTTCGGCGCAGCGTCGAACTGGCCCGACACGTCGAGCGACTCGGATATCGCCGGTACTGGCTGGCCGAACATCACCTGGTCGCGGTGGCCAGCTCGTCCACGACGACACTGATCGGGCTGGTCGCCGCCGCCACCGACACCATCCGGGTGGGCTCGGCGGCCGTCCAGAGCGGCCTGCACACGCCGGTGTCGATCGTCGAGGCCTTCGGTACGATCGATGCGCTGTACCCGGGACGCCTGGATCTGGGTCTGGGGCGGTCGGCGCAGCGTCGCACCGAGCTGGCCGGGTCGATCCCGCCCGTGGTGGCGTCGACGCCCCAGCCCGACCAGGTCGTCGACGGTCTGCTGATCCCGGCACCGTTCCCCGTCGAGACCTTGCTCGGCGCACCCCGGATCGTGGCGGCCTTCGAGGCGACCCAGTTCGACGGTGCGACTCCCCCGGATTTCGACGACGCCGTCGGCGATGTGCTGGCCCTGCTGGAAGGACGATTCCGGCACGATGACATCGGGTTGTCGGCGGTCCCGGGTGAGGGGGCCGACGTCGCGGTGTGGATCTTCGGGAGCAGCAAGGGGCAGAGCGCGCAGACCGCCGGGGCACGTGGGTTGCCGTTCGTCGCCAACTATCACGTCAGCCCGTCCACCGTCCTCGAGGCGGTGGAGGCCTACCGTAGCGCGTTCACACCGTCGGCCGACCTCGCCGAACCCTACGTGGTGGTGTCGGCGGATGTGGTCGTCGCCGACGACGATGCGACCGCGGCACACCTGGCCTCGACGTACGGACACTGGGTGCACGGCATCCGCAGCGGGGCGGGCGCGCAGCCGTATCCCGACCCCGACACCGCACCGCCGCTCGACGCGGACGCCCGTGCGCTGGTCGACGACCGGATCCGCACCCAGTTCGTCGGCGGGCCCGACACCATCGTCGACGGCCTGCGCACCCTCGCCAGGGTGACCGGGGCCGACGAGCTGGTGATCACGAGTGTCACCCACGACTTCCACCATCGTCTCGCGTCTCACGAATTACTCGCCCGTGCTTGGGGATTGGCGGAGGGATCGGAATGACCGACATCGGTGGGATACGACCCGGGCGGGCCATCCACGCGCGTCTGAACAGTGCGGTGACCACCTGTGTCACCCGGTGGGTACACCGACTCGACGTCGACCCGAGCGCCCTGGCCGCCGCCGCGGCCCTTCATCCCGAGGCACCACGCACGTCGATACCGCTCGGTGCGGACCGCACGTCTGGGTGACCGGCGCTCGGCCGGCACAGGGAACGAGATGTCGTAACATGTTGCGTCGCAACGTGTGTTCTCGGTGAGCATCGTTGCACCGACAACATCAGTCCGCAGGTGCGGCCGCTTGTCCGCGTGACATCGTCGGGATGAGCGTGTACAACGGAAACCTTCACCACCCATGGTGTCGGCGACGCGGGGCTGCCCGCCACGACGGATACCCATGACACTGACCGAAACCGGTACGACCAGAGCTGTACAGGCCCCCATCACCGACGCCGCGGCGTGGATCGATGCGCTGCCCGACGGTTCGACGCAGGCCCTGCGAGCCCTCGGCGAGCTGCTCGTCGGCACCACCCGGCACCACGCGGAGCCCGAGACCGAGGAGATGTTCACGGTTCGTGGACTCGGCCTCGCCCGCTGGTCCGGAATCCTCTACGAGAGTACGGATCTCAATGGTGTGCAGGCGATGTCCGTCGCTCTCGCGCTCGGCGAGCTGATCTCGCGGTATGACGCCGAGCTCGGTCCCGAGGACTACACCATCCCTCCCTCCTACACACAGACCACGGTCGGCGAGACGGCGTACCACCACCCGAAGCTCCTGCGGGCGATCTTCCCGGCCGGCACGCTGCTCCACGGTGCACCGATGGTGATCGGTATCGACGCTCGGACCGGTATCCACCACGAGCCCGAGATCACCGCATTCGTGACGCGCGGGCATCAGGTGGAGGCACGCGGGGTACTGGACACGCTGATGGCGCGCGCCTACGCGCTGCATCCGTACCGCGGGCGGATCGTCCGCGCGGGTGCGGGCGAGGTCTTGAGGTTCTCCGCGGTGAGCCTGCCTGCGGCACTGCGCCGCGAGACGGTGGTGGTCGACGCGAATGTGTGGCGGGAGATCGACCTCGGGATCGCCGCGGTGCGTGATCGCCACGAGATCCTCAACGCGCACGGTCTCGGTTCCCGCCGGGGAGTTCTGCTGGCCGGTCCGCCGGGGACCGGCAAGAGTGCGGTGTCTGCGGTCGTCGCCTCCGAGTCGGTCGAGGCCGGCTTCACCGTGATCTATGTGGAGGCCGACGCCGGAAAGTACCTGCTGACCAAGGTGATCGAGGAGGCGCAGCGGCTGGGCGGGCCGGTGGTGATCGTGCTCGAGGATGTGGACCTGTTCGTGCGGGACCGCCGCGAAGGAGGCGGCGGGCTCGGCGAGTTGCTGCAGGCCATGGACATCGCCTCCGATGCACGCATCCTGACCCTCGCCTCGACGAACGACCCCGCCACGCTCGACGCCGCTGCGGTCCGGACCGGACGGTTCGACAGCATCGTGGAGGTCGGCTACCCCGACACCGCCGCAGCCGCACGGATCCTCGCCGCACTGGTCGAGGACATGCCCGGGGAGGTGGACTGCGCAGCGGTCGCGGCCCGGCTGCCGGAACGGACGAGCGGCAGTGACCTGCGGGAGATCGTGCGCCGCGCGGTCCTCGGCGGCAGTGACGGAGCTCTGACGACCCGGGCGTTACTGGCCGAGATCGGCTCGGGCCGCTATCGCGCCGAAGCCCCCGTGCAGGGGCAGTACCTGTAGCCGAGGGTGGGGACTGCGTCGCGTCGGCACCCCGACACCGCGCTCCTGCGGGACCACGAACCCCCGGGTCACCCCTTGTCCGGAATCTGCCACTTGCGCAAATCAGGGTGTCCGAACTTATAGTATCGGCATGCCAAAACACAGGGTGCGGCTCCTCGCGACACTGATGGCCTCGCTGCTGGTCGCCTGGACCGCGGTGGCGTGCTCGACCACGTCGTCGGACGACGGTGACAAGCCGGTGGTGCTGACCACGTTCACCGTCTTGGCCGACATCGCCGCCAACGTCGCCGGAGATCGGCTGCAGGTGGAGTCGATCACCAAACCGGGTGCCGAGATCCACGGATACGAGCCGACCCCGGCCGATATCCGCCGCGCCGCGCAGGCATCGCTGATCGTCGACAACGGGTTGAACCTGGAGGCCTGGTTCGCCCAGTTCATGGACGACCTCGATGTCCCGCACGTGGTGGTCAGTGATGGCATCACACCGATCGACATCACCTCGGATGCCTATGCGGGCAAACCGAATCCGCACGCATGGATGAGTCCGCTCAACGTCGGGATCTACGCCGACAACCTCGCCGAGGCCTTCGCCGAACTCGATCCCGACGGCGCCGAGGGCTACCGCGCCAATGCCGCCGCGTACAAGAACGAGCTGGCGGCGGTACAGAAGGACCTCGTCTCCTCGCTCGACGCCCTGCCCGCCAACGAACGGGCGCTGGTCACCTGCGAGGGCGCGTTCTCCTACCTCGCCCGAGACGCCGGGCTGACCGAGCGCTACATCTGGCCGGTCAACGCCGAGCAACAGGCCACCCCTCAGCAGGTCGCGGCGGCCATCGACTTCGTCCACGACAACCGGGTGCCGGCCGTGTTCTGCGAGTCCACGGTCTCCGACAAGCCGATGCAGCAGGTCGTCTCGGCCACTGATGCCCGCTTCGGCGGCACCCTCTACGTCGACTCCCTGTCCGAGGCGGACGGTCCCGTCCCCACCTACCTCGACCTGATCCGCCATGACGTCCACACCATCGTCACCGGGCTGACCGGAACGAGCCCCGCATCATGACCGAATCCACCGCACAGCAACCGGTGATCGACGTGCGTGACCTCAGCGTCCGGTACGGCGACACCGTGGCCCTCGACGGCGCCGAGCTGCGTCTCGGGACGGGCACCGTCTGCGGACTGATCGGGATGAACGGTTCCGGCAAGTCCACGCTGTTCAAGGCCATCATGGGGATGATCAGCCCCGATGCCGGCACGGTCCGCGTCGGGGGAAGGCCCCCGGCAGCCGCCCGCCGCAACGGCGCGATCAGCTACGTCCCGCAGTCCGAGGACATCGACTGGTCGTTCCCGATCTCGGTGCGCGAGGTGGTGATGACCGGCCGCTACGGACACCTGGGGCCGACCCGTCGACCGCGCCGCGCCGACCACGCCGCCGTCGACGAGGCGCTGGAACGGGTCGAACTCGGCGAGTACCAGCACCGCCAGATCGGCCGACTCTCCGGTGGGCAACGCAAACGTGCCTTCGTCGCCCGCGGCATCGCCCAACAGGCGTCCATCCTGCTGCTCGACGAACCGTTCGCCGGCGTCGACAAACGCACCGAGGCCACCATCAGCACGCTGCTGCGGGAGCTGGCCGACGGCGGGGCCACCATCCTGGTCTCCACCCACGACCTGCACGCCCTGCCCCGACTCGCCGACCAGGCCGTACTGCTGATGCGCCGGGTCCTGGTGCATGACACCCCCGATGTGGTGATCACCCCCGACAACCTCATCCGTGCCTTCGGTATCGATCCCCTCGACGCCTCCCCCACGGCCGGCCCCCAGGAACAGCACCCATGACCACGATCGTCGATCTCCTCCTCGACCCGTTCGACTACTCCTTCATGACCCGCGCGCTCGCCGCGACACTGATCGCCTCCCTCGTGTGTGCGCTGCTGTCGTGCTGGCTGGTGCTGATCGGCTGGTCGCTCATGGGTGACGCCGTCTCACATGCGGTGTTGCCGGGGGTGGTCCTCGCCTACATCGTCGGCGTGCCGTTCGCGTTGGGCGCCATCGTCTTCGGGTTTCTCGCCGTCGGACTCATCGGTGCCGTCCGCAATCCCGGCCGGATCAAGGAAGACGCCGCCATCGGCATCGTGTTCACCACGCTGTTCGCGCTCGGCCTCGTCCTGATCTCGGTGACCCCCAGCCAAACCGACCTCAACCACATCATCTTCGGCAACCTGCTCGGCGTCTCGCGCTCGGATCTGATCCAGATCGCGGTACTCGGGGCCATCGTGGCGATCGTGCTCATCGTCAAACGACGCGACCTCACCCTCTATGCCTTCGACCCCACCCATGCGTACGCCATCGGACTCAACCCCAAACTCCTTGGCGCACTGCTGCTCGGGTTGCTCGCCCTCACCGCGGTGACCGCCCTGCAGGTGGTCGGCATCGTCCTCGTCGTCGCGATGCTGATCATCCCGGGGGCCACCGCACACCTGCTCACCGATAGGTTCCACCGCATGCTGCTCATCGCGCCGGCGGTGGCGATCATCAGCGGCGTGATCGGCCTCTACGTCTCCTACTATCAGGACACCTCACCCGGCGGGATGGTGGTGCTCACGCAGGGCGTGGTGTTCGCGATCGTCTATCTGTTCAGCCCTGCTCATGGCGTCGTCACGGCCGCGCTCCGGAAGACCAGGCCGGTGGCCGAGGTGGCGAACGCGTGAGGTGAGACCGGGCTCAGAGCATGCTCGGAAGATCGGTGGTCCCGTGCACGGTCACAACCCCACGGTCACCACCCCACGGTCACCACCCCTCTGGGACGTCCCGGTCACGCGCCCACGTCACGTCGTCGCGGGTCCGGCGTTCACGGGACACACCCGGGCACTCTCCGGTCGCGTGTACGCCGACCCCGAACGCCGTCATCGACGTCACCTCCCACTCGCGGGGCACGCCGAACTCGGCGGCGACCGCATCGCGATCGAACGCCCGGAACTGGTGGGCATCCAGACCGATCGCCATCGCCTGCAACGTCATATGGGCCACCGCCTGCCCCATGTCGTAGTGCGCGAACTCCGAGTACGCCCAGTCTGTCCCCTCGACCAGGACGCGCACCACGTTGACGACGATGACCGAGGCGTCGGGTGCCCACCTCGATGAGCTCGCCGCCAGATGCGGAACGATCCGCGCATGCACCGGATCGCCTCGCCGGCCGACGATGAACGCCCATGGCTGTGAGTTGCCCGCCGACGGAGCGAGCCTGGCGGCATCGAGGATCGTGTCGATCGCCGCGTCCCCGACCACGGCATCATCGTCGAACCGGACCGGACTGTACCGGCCCAGGATCGCCGGGTGGAGCACCGGTTCGGCGGGCACGTCGCACACACTCATCTGGCCAGTGTGCCAGTCCATCTCGCTCGGGGAGCGACGTCCGGCTCTCGGGCGATCGATCGCACGGATGCCTGCCCGGCCACCCATCACCCGGTGACATGACTGCGCACGCGAACCGGACCGACGCCTTCGCGGCTGTCCGACTACCCTGACCGCATGGCCGACACCCCGTCCGAGGACGAGATCCGTCAATAGTTCGAGGCACTGATCGCAGGGCTCGACCGCGACGCGGTGACCGATGTCGTCAGGTCGATGATGAACAGACCAGGTCCGCGCACCATACGACCACCGCGACCGCACCTGCGCAAGCCCCCGCTCCCCGATCCGGTGCTGTTTCGTATTCGCATCGACCTCGACGACGCACGACCCGCGATCTGGCGGCGCCTCGACATCCGATCCGATGTACGGCTCGACGTTGTGCATCGCGCGATCCAGACGTCGTTCGCGTGGTTCGACTACCATTTGCACCAGTTCTCCTTGGGTGGCAGCGCTTTTCGCCGCGACACCGAATTGTTCCTGTGCCCGTTCGACGTCGATGAGGGCGAAGAAGAGGGAACCCCCGCCACCGACGTCCGTCTCGACGAGACGCTGCACGAGCCCGGCGACACCCTGCACTATGTGTACGACTACGGCGACGACTGGCAGCTCACGCTCCGCCTCGAGGAGGTGTTGCCGCTTCCCGCCGACGCACCGGCCGTGCGCTGCGTCGACGGGCGCCGTGCGGCACCTCCCGAGGACTGTGGCCATCTCACCGATGCCGCCGAACTCGTCGAGGTGCTCGACGATCCCGCCCATTTCGATGTCGACGAGGTCAACGCAGAATTCGATGATCCGATCAACCGGATGGCCACCGCGGGGATCGATCCGCGACTGCACCGACTGCTCTATCGGCTACAGCCGCAGCCGAACTCAGGCGATCTCGGTGCCCGGGCAGAACGCCTGCTCGCCGTGCCCGAGCCGATGGCTCCCGACGCGCTCGCCGAAGGCCTCCACCCGATTCTCTGGTTCTTGGACCATGCCGGCGACGACGGCTTCATGCTGACCGCGAGTGGCTATCTCAAACCCGTCGACGTCGGACCGGCCTGCGAGGTGGTGCCTTCGATGGAGGGCTGGATCGGTGCGCGCACACGCGAATCCGATGGCGCTCCCCTGCAGAACTTCCGGGAATTGCTGCAGAAGCTGGGGTTGCTGCGCAAGTACAAGGGGCGCCTCGTTCGTACCCGGCGCGGCACCGCGTTGATGAATGATCCCGCCGGGCTCGTCGAGTATCTCGGTGAGCGGCTCGTCCCGACCGACGCCTCCGGCTTCGACGTCGACTCCTCGATGCTGCTGCTGTTCGCGGCCACGTCCGAGGACGGGGTTCTGCCACTCGAGCGGATCGCGGAGCTGCTGACCGCCGTGGACTGGCGTGTGGGCGACGGCGAACCGATCAGGAGCTACAACCTGTTCGGTCCGGTGGAAAACCTGTTGATCAATGTCTCCGAACCGAGGTTCTCCCGCGATCCGGTCCTCCTCGGCCCAGTTGCAGCCGCGATCGCCCGGGGCGCGTTGACCGGATAGCCCCTTTGGCTGACACCCCCGTGCGAGCGAGACCGCGCACGCTCGCACGGTGAGTCCCCCACTCCGTGCATCCTGACCATCGATTGATGTCGTTGACAGTGTCCTCGAGCGGTCAGCAGAAGGAGCCGAATTCGGTCGGGGTGGGCCATGATCCGACGAGTTCCGGGCGTCGCAGGCGACTATCGCACCAGATCCGGTCCTGGGGCGGGTTTCGCATTGAAAAGTTCCGTGGTCCACAGTTTTTCGGGTTGCGGATACGGACCTCGGCGCCCGGCTTCGGCCTGCAGCACCTTCTTGGTGCAATGAGTTCGCCGCACCTCCGCCCGCAGAAATCAGCGCCGGCCGCCTCGATCGCCGATGCCGCCAGTATCGCTGTGATCGTTACCAGGACAGCGTTTATGGCATCGCGGACACTGAAACCCAAGTATCGGCCCGTGCCCGCCCGACCAGCATACTTCCGAATCACCGGAGTCCTCGAGAACTCCATTCCGATCATGGTCAATTGCTCGCCTGCCGTCAAATCCTGACGTACAGTGGTTATGCGAAACGCCTTGCTCCTATTGTTTAGTCTTCGTAAACAAACGTCATGGGAAACAGGGCGTTACGTGCTTCAGACGCGCTGGCGAGAGCCCGTGGAATCGTCGATCGCGCCTCTCGAATTCCGCGAGAGAAAGAACTGTCATGCGCATCAACCGAATTCGACCTGACATCAGTGTCCTGGCAGACGCACTCGAGATCCCCGGACTTGGACATCTGCCCGTCAATGCATTCGTCCTCCACGCGACCGAACCCGTCGTCATCGACACCGGCCTCGGACTAGCCGACCGCGACTTCCTGAGCGACCTCGCGACGATACTCGACCCGACCGACGTCGCATGGATCTGGTTGACGCACCCCGACCGCGATCACACCGGGGCGCTCCACTTCTTGCTCGATGCCGCACCACACGCACGGCTGATCACCACCTTCGGCGCGGTGGGGACGTTGTCGTGTGAACGACCTGTGCCGCTCGACCGGGTCTACTTTCTCAACCCTGGTGAATCCATCGACGTCGGCGACCGGCGGCTCGTCGCGTTTCGGCCACCGTTGTTCGACAATCCCTGCACCGTGGGTTGCTACGACCCGCGGTCGTCGACCTGCTTCACCTCTGACTGCCTCGGTGCGCCGCTGTCTTCTGCGCACTTGGCGACCGCCGACGACGCAACAGCGATTACCGAATCCGAACTGGTTGCTGCACAACAACTCTGGGCTTCTGTCGACAGCCCTTGGGTTCGCTTGGTCGACCCGGGCAAGTATCTTCCGGCGGTTCACTCACTGCGCTCCTTCGGAGCCGACCAGCTCCTGAGCACCCATCTTCCACCAGTCATGCGACATACCGACATCGCGTTCGACATGCTGGCCGGGGCACCGGATGTGGCCGAGTTCAGCGCTCCTGATCAGGGTGCACTGGAAGCCCTCCTGGCCTCGTTCGAGTCCGCGCCGTCGACAGTCGGAACTGTCGATGGGTGACTCTTCCTCGTCGTCGAGTTCATCGAACGACGATCCGGGTCAGAATCTGGACGACGAACTCTCCGCCGCTCACCGCGTCTCCAAGACACCGGGCTTCCCCCGATAGGAGGGCCCTCGAAAGACAAGAAGCCAGGCCGCATCTCTGCAACCCGACCTTGTCAGTGTTTTGAGCTGAACCGCTCGTGGTGGTGAGCGGTTCGTTCTGCCGGGTCGGAGGATGTGTTGTGACGAAAGTCCGAGGAGTTTCCGCCGAAAGTCCGAGGAGTTCTCGGCGCCGCTGCGTGAGCCGTTAGTGGTGTAGCCAGCGGGTCGGGTTCGATGCTGACCGCGTTGCTAGGTTGACATCTGCGCGATGGGTAGCGGACAAATGCGCAGTTCAGGAGGATTTTCAGCGGTTGCGGCGTGTGGGATGGCCGTATGTTCGAGGGGTTTCTAAGTATCGCAGACGTAAGAGGGCGAGCCCCGGGGGACGGGACTCGCCCTTTCGTGTTCGGTGTCGTTAGGAGCGGGGTGGCATCCGGATGGGCGGTTTGCCGAGGTCGCGTTCGAGGCGACGCCACTTTGCACGGACAGATTCAGGCCTTTTAGGTCGAGGACTCTCGGCCAATTCGATTGTTCGCAAGTTGACGACG
Source organism: Gordonia sp. NPDC003376 (assembly GCF_053589235.1). Classification (NCBI taxonomy): domain Bacteria; kingdom Bacillati; phylum Actinomycetota; class Actinomycetes; order Mycobacteriales; family Gordoniaceae; genus Gordonia; species Gordonia sp. NPDC003376. The sequence goes on from NZ_JBSFRM010000028.1 coordinate 62,230, forward strand.
GCGAAGGCTATCGCAATCACAAGCTTCATAAAGGGTTCGCGCCGAGCGCCGTACTTCAAATGGACGAGCCCGACAGCCGTTCTGGACTTGATCAAGCTGAACCGTTGCTCGGTGAGTGATCGAGCGGCCTCGTAGTAGATTGCATGGTCGTGCGAGCCCGGCGCAAACTGGCTCCACTGCTGTCGCTTTCGCTGTTGTTCGGTGAGGGTGACCGTGACGGTGGGTTGGGTGCAGCAGGTGTAGTAGGGCATCGTGTCGGGGGGCTCGATGAGAGGCAGTTCGAGGCTGTCGGCGGTGTCCGGGTTGTTCCACCGGGTACATCGGACATTGCCAAGGCTCGCCGGACAGGTCAGCACCAGTTTGAGAGATCGGTCGGGTTCCTCGCCGGCTACGGGCCTGCCCGGGACTGTGTTGGCCTCGAAAGCGCGCCGATCGACGCCCATGAGCCTGGGTAGCAGTTGGCGGAGTCGCCGTTCCCGGGCCTCCCAATCATCGGCGGTCAGTACCTCGCGCAGTGGGGTGACGTAATCGCGACCCATCGAAATCTCGGCGGCTGTTGGGCAGTACCAGGCCCCGGATAGTTGCACCGGGCCCGGGGCAACCTCGGCAGCGGGGTTGGTGGGCACACTGGCGTAGTCGGTGGACCAGTGCTGCGGGTATCGAAAGACCGCAGCATAGCGATTGGTGAGCTGCCACCGGTCGAATCCATCCTTCAGATAGCCCATATCGCAGGTGAGTAGTGGCCACCTGGCGTTTCTGGCTTGCGGCCGGTTGTCGAAGCCATTGGCTTTGTGGTGGCGGACCGCCTCGTCAAGGCCCTGCAGCGAGCCTGAGGTCGGCGGGTGGATCGATAGCCCGGTGAACAGAACGGGTCGGCTATGCAGAGCCTCAGGTGGGCCGACGCTGCTGACCGCAGTTATCCCGACTCCCCAAGCCCGCTTCTTGGCGATGGGGGCCCCAGTCGAGTCGACCTGATTGCGCGAGTCTCGCTGGTAGTACCCGGCAAAGTACACGGCTGGCCGGTAGCGGTCATCGCGCACACCAAGGCCATAGCTAGCGGCGCTGATATCGATGATCGTTTCGTCGACGATCAGATCTCCCCGCCCGCTGTGCCGATACTTCTCATCGATCGAGGCACTCACGATCAAGTTGACGACTATCGAGAGTCTCTCGGCAGCAATCGCGTACGCCGATTCCTGCTCGGCGGAGCGCGATGCAACAATGGCCTTGTGCTCAGCGTGCAGAGTGCGCCTCGCCGGTTGGTCAGGTGCACTGTCGAGACAGGACAAGCTGCGCTCAAGCCAACCCCGAAAGCTGATGAGCCCTCGATCGGCGTTCGCCCGTATTGGCATCAGCTCAGCATCATCAATGCCGACGCAAGCGAGCTGCTCGGTCGAGAAGTCAAGCAAGGTGCGATAGACGGTTCGGATCGTCGGCTCTGCACGCCGCAGAAGCACACACGCCAACGCCACCAGGGCCCCGGGGAGTGTGTACGGTAGCGCGCCCTTGAACGCCCCGCGCGGAGCCGCGACCTGCTGCACACGCCACTCTTCGATGAGTGGGACTACGCCAGATCGTGTAATAAGCGTCAGCGCTTGGGCGAAGGCGCGTTCTGCCGTGTAGACCTCGGGATGGTTAACGCTGGGGTGAACACTCAACGGTCACGCTCCACTAGGTATGCGGTCACGGCTGTGAGATCGCCCGAACCAGCGTCCACTAGCCCCAGTTCGGCCATTGGCGGAATGTGCTTGAGTCCGGCCAGACGGCAGAAAGCTTCTAGGGGTAGCAACTGGGCCATCTCTTGCATCCATCTATGCCGCAGGGCTTTCGAATTGACTCGCTCGGCGTGTCCGCGTTCGAGAAGTCGGTCATTCACTCGGTTGATTGCGTTGCGCTCGACCCTCGGATTGCTGCCGAACGCCATGACGTAGTCATGGCGGGCGTTGACGACGTAGTGCTCGATACGGCGCGCGATGTCTGCGTCCAGCACCGGTACGTCGCGTGGCTGAGTCTTCGGGGTCTGTAACGTCACCACCACCCACCGCTCGCCATGGTGGTTCTCGATACGTATGTCGCAGCGCCGCAACACCTTCAGCTCCTCTGGACGCGCGCCAACCCCCACGATGAGATCGACGATCATCACCAGGGCGGGCCGCCACTTGTCACTCAGTGTCGCCGCCACCCGATACAAGGCATCGATCTGGTTCTCGGTCGCTGGCCGCGTCCGTTCCTGCCGTGGTGCGTCCACGGTTGCCGCCGGTGGATACTCGCGTGGATAGAGCACCCGTCCTGCCGCATATAGCAGGTATCGGGTTGTGCGGCGTGTCGGGCGAAACCGCTGCTCAAGGTAGTAGTCGACGTTGGCTCTCCGGAGCGCCCGCCGCGCGTCTACGGTGTGGGTCTCGTAGTAGAAGGCGATCAGCAGATGGACCACCGCCCGAAAGCCCTCGATGTCAACGTCTTCTGAGCGCCACGGCGTTGACACCTGAGCCCGCGCGGCCGCCTCGCGTACCAGGTCAGCGACGTGCGGCTGCCGTGCACGTATACCCACTTCCCGCAACGTGTCCAGTCGATCTGCGTCGAGATTGTCAACTCTGAGATCCTCGACAACCACCGACATTGAGCGACTCGCCTCTGACAGGGGAGAAGGGCGACGGCACTCGTGCGCTTGGGCGGGCTCTACGGCCGGCCTGCTCGCCGGGCCTCCGCTGTTACGCGCCATTTCAAGCTAGGGCGTGTCTCCTAACTGCGAAGGTGTGAGGCGGGCACACTGCCTTGGTGGCGATGACGAGTTCGAGGTATCAGGTGTTCACCGATGAACA